>JAUMXF010000016.1 GCA_030529235.1 Pseudomonadota bacterium | reverse complement strand
TACACATCAGGTGTATCGCCATTTGGGCAAACATTTATTGACGACACCGCCTAGACCATCAGGCTATCGTCTGACAGGCTAGAAAAATGCTTGGAAACAGCAAGTTAAGTCGGTAAGTCGGCGCAAAGTCGGAAAAATTATCGAGTGCTTTTGCATCGACATTGATACTACCAGAACCGTTCTGCTCCTGAAGCTGAACAGAAAGACCGTGAACAGGTATTTTCTGGCCTTCAGGCGGTTGATTTAAAGAGAATATGAAATTTCTTTATGTTCCGGGAGTAATACCGGGTATGCCAAGATTAACAATCTGGTATACCCGGTTTGTACATCATATCACTATTTACCGCTTGGAACGAGCACGCGCTCCGGCTACGCCAAGCAGTCCTGTGATGAAGAGTAAGGCGGCGGCGGGTACAGGAACAGGAGAGGCGGGAGTTGAAATGGAGAGGTCAAGCTTTACTTTTGAAAGAGAGGTTCGCGAAACGATAAAATCAATGCTTTCCCCTTTGGAAATAAAATAATCGCTGAATGAAAAC
Source organism: Pseudomonadota bacterium (assembly GCA_030529235.1). Taxonomy (GTDB): domain Bacteria; phylum Desulfobacterota; class Desulfovibrionia; order Desulfovibrionales; family Desulfomicrobiaceae; genus Desulfomicrobium. Next base: position 29,935 of record JAUMXF010000016.1, on the reverse strand, counting down.
GGCCTCAAAGTAGCGAACGGGCCCTGCCAAATCCAGCTTGTCCCTTGCAGTATCCCGACATCTGAAAATGCCGCCCCATCAAACACCCCGGAAAAAGAATAGCCTCCCGATACAGGAGCAGTAAAGCGCAAAACCGCAGCTTCACCCCAACCCGCAACCAGTTGCAGGCCTGACCCAAAAGAAATTGCCGACGAGTGCCCCCAGGAATTCGTCGCCGGATCTGATCTCGTAAACAGGTTGAACCCACCAAGATTGTTATAACTTCGTTCCATCCATCCATACGCCCAAACGCCGTTGGGATTCTGTGCCAGACTGAAGTCCGCACCGGCGTTGTACGTCATTGCAAACCCTCCACTGCTGAAGGACAGCAAGACAATGACTGAAGCGATCAAACCAAGCATTGCTTTTCTCATGAGAAGCGCTCCCTATTTAAATAGTTAATTTGTTAAAATTTAGAAAAAAGCTTTTTTTTAGTCAATATCCTGTCTCTATAGTATATTTTATCTTCGCATAGATAATTTTCAGTTAGCAGTAACTTATTCCAGACAATCGAACGAACCAGCAGCAACAAGCGATAGGGATCCCCGAGGGTCAATCTTTCGAAAAGCTAACCCAGAAGCGTACGAGTGGAGCCGGGTGAATACCCATGAGGCCTTGTCCGGCACCACATAGGGTAAAATGAGGCCTTGAGCTTGCGGGAACTGTCGGGCAAGGTCCGCCCCATGTCCAATACGAAGCATTCCCCGGCATCTGTAAAAAAGCGGGCGGCGGCGGTCAGGGAGCGTCTGGCCCGGCGCTATGCCGATCCACGGACCGAACTGACCTGGACCTCGCCCTGGGAACTTCTGGTGGCCACCATACTCTCGGCCCAGTGTACGGACGCGCGGGTCAACCAGGTCACTCCGGATCTTTTTGCCAGATGGAAAGGTCCGGCGGAAATGGCCTCGGCCAGTCAGAACGATGTGGAAGCCGTGATCCGCTCCACCGGCTTTTTCCGGAACAAGGCCAAAAATCTGCGCGCCGCCGCCGCAAGGATCATGACCGCCTACGCGGGAGAAGTGCCCCGCACCATGGAAGAGATGCTGACCCTGCCCGGTGTGGCCCGGAAAACAGCCAATGTGGTGCTGTCCAACGCCTACGGAGTGCATGAAGGCATCGCCGTGGACACCCACGTCAAACGCATCAGCTTCCGTCTGGGCCTGACCGGAGAAACCAGCCCGGACAAAATAGAACGCGATCTGGTACGGCTTTTTCCCCGGCAGAGCTGGGGCGACATCAACCACTATCTGGTTCTTTTCGGCCGTCATGTCTGCATCGCCCGCAAACCGGCCTGCACGGTCTGCGAGCTGGACGATCTCTGTCCGCGCGAAGGCGTAGGCCAGTCGAAATAGCCGCATGCCGGATACATCCGCACGAATGCTTCAGGGAACGCCGCAGCCCGCAAAAACCGGACATCACCCGCAATCATCATGAATATCGGCACATTCACCATCCAGCACACCGACGGTGCGGCCCGGGCGGGAGAACTCCTCACCGCTCACGGAGTCGTGCCCACGCCCATCTTCATGCCCGTGGGCACCCAGGGCTCGGTCAAGGCCGTCTGTCCACAGGATCTGAAAGACCTCGGCGCGCGCATCATTCTCGGCAACACCTACCATCTGTATCTGCGCCCGGGCGATGAAATGATCGCCCGGCGGGGCGGACTGCACCGCTTCATGCGCTGGGACCGGCCCATTCTGACCGACTCCGGCGGGTTTCAGGTGTTCAGCCTGTCGGCCTTGCGCAAACTGTCCGAAGACGGCGTGGCTTTTTCCTCGCACATCGACGGCTCCAAGCATTTTTTCACGCCGGAAAAGGCCGTCTCCATCCAGCGCAATCTGGGATCGGACATCATGATGGTGCTGGATGAGTGCGTGCCCTACGGCGCCGACTACCAGTACACCAGAAAATCTCTGGAGCGGACCACGCGCTGGGCGGCCCGGTGCCGTGCGGCCTACCCTCAGGGCGGCGGAGAGCAGCTTCTGTTCGGTATCGGCCAGGGCGGATTCTTCAAGGATCTGCGGGAAGAGAGCATCCGCCAGCTGCGGGACATCCCCTTTGACGGCTACGCTCTGGGTGGCCTGAGCGTCGGCGAATCCAAAGCGGAAATGATGGACATTCTCTACCACAGCGCCCCGCTCCTGCCCGCCGGCAAGGCCCGTTACCTGATGGGCGTGGGCACGCCGCTCGATATCGTACGCGGCATCGACGCGGGCATCGACATGTTCGACTGCGTGCTGCCTACCCGCAACGCCAGAAACGGCACGCTGTTCACGTCTGAGGGCAAGCTCAACATCAAACGGGCCGAGTTCGCCGAGGACGATTCTCCCCTCGATCCGCAGTGTTCCTGTTACACCTGCCGCAACTTCAGCAGAGCCTACCTGCGCCATCTCTATCAGGCGCGGGAGATCCTGTCCTACCGTCTGAACACCATCCACAACCTGAGCTATTTCCTGTCCGTGGTCACCGCCGCCAGACGAGCCATCCAGGACGGCGCGTTCCAGTCTTTCAAGAGCCGGATGGAAAGCATTTACGATACGTGAATCCATCTGTCCGGGGGCTCAGTCCCGAACCCGGCTTGGGCCCATTATCGAAGCCTTAATTTGACATCCCTAATCTTTCTCCTCATGGTGCGGGACATGACAACAGCCCCGCATACCGGAACACCCTGCATCCCCGACGATATCTGCCGTAAGGTTTCCCTGATCGACGGACTGGAAATGGTGTACATGGATTTCAGTCCGCATCACCGCCGGACTCTGCATGTCCAAAGCAGCCGTACCTGCCTGGAGTTCGGCTGCCTGATCTCCGGCCGACTCAGAGGGAGCGCAAGGTTTTGCACCGGAAAGAATCATTTTTTCGCCGGAGAGCCGGGACAAACATGGTGCGCCCTGACTCCGGCGAATTCCGCGGCGGTAGACTATTTCCCCGGCCAACCCGTCCGCGCTCTTTTTTTCCTGGTCTCGGGCCCTCTTTTGGGTAGTTTTCTGCCCGACGGACTGGCGGGGCGCTCGCGGACACATGCCCTGACGGGCTCCCTGACTCCGGAAATCGAGCAGGTAGTCCGTCAGGTAATCCGAAAAAAAGAACAAATCACCTCTCTCGATAAATTGTTCTTCATTTCCAAAGCCTATGAACTCCAGTTCCTCCTTGCGGCCGACAGCCGGAATCAAGCAGATGGCAACTGCCCTCCCCTGATCCGGCGCGGTGTGGACAGAGCGGTATGCATCCTGCGGGAAAACCTGTCCGCTCCGCCCTGCCTGGCCGACATCGCGCGAAAGTCCGGCTTGTGCGTAACGAGTCTCAATGCGGAGTTCAAAAAACGCTTCGGCACCACTGTTTTCGGATTTCTGCGCCGGGAACGCCTGGAAAGGGCCCGCATCCTCATCACCGAAGAACGGATGAACGCTTCGGAAGCGGCATGGGACGTGGGCTATTCAAGCCTGAGTTCTTTTCACAAGGCGTTCTATGCCCGTTATGGTGTGACTCCAGGGTCCTGCTGCCTCAAAAAAACCGATGATCAAAATGCCTCGTAACCGCCAGCCGGTTTCTCCGGCATCCTCCTATCTTTCAAAAAATTAGCTGGGACAAAAATTTTAACATCCAGAACAAACAATCTTTTCTTCTTCCGGGTACCTGCCTGTGCACAGCGAAAACAGAGGAGGTCCCATGTCCAGATTCACAAACACGCTGTTCCTTTTTTCCTGCCTGATCCTGTTCTGCCAAACCGTTCCGGCCGCAGCGCAATCCCCGGACGGCACAGAGAAACCATCCAGGCTCCGCGAGGTGGTCGTAACCGCCACGAAAACCGAACACCATCTTGAGGACGTCCCCGTCGAAACACTGCTCATCACCAGAGAGGATATCGAAAAGACCGCCGCCAAGACTGTTTCGGACCTTCTTGACCAGATTCCCGGATTCAACTTCTCCCAGCAGACAGGTCTGACCGGCGCCATGGGCTACAAGAATACGGTTCGCGGCCTGAATGTGGAGGGTCGCTATCTTCTGGTGCTGGTTGACGGACAGCGGATATTCACCGGTTTTCACAGCGGCGGCATGTCCGGAGCCGGATTTGCCCACGGTGTCAACGTAATCCCCGTGTCCCTGATCGACCGCATCGAAGCAGTCAAAGGTGCGGGTTCGGCCCTGTACGGCAGCGACGCCGTGTCCGGAGTCATCAACATCATCACCAGACGGCCTCCGAAAAAAACCACGTATTCCGCCGGCGCCGGATACGGCATGTACGAGACAAAGGGAGTGAACTACATCGGGCAGACCCCGGAAAACAAAACCCGGAAGACATATCAGGGGCACGCTACCGTCGGCGGGAGCATCACGGATAGCCTGAGCGGAACCTTGAGCGTCAGTCATGAAGGCAATGGCGGAATCCATCCGACCCGCTACGATGTGACCCGGAACTATATACACAGCCAGTTACGACTCGATGTCTCCGAAGCGCTCTCATTGCGGGCCGGAGCGGAATTCACGGACTGGAAGGAAAGCGAAGCCCGCCTCGGCGACAGGAAGACGGAACGGGCCCCCAGATTCTGGGTCAGCGGAGAATTCTCCGTAAACCCGCTCCATCATCTGAAGCTCGCGGCTTACCATCAAAAACTCAAAGCCGATTTCAACGATCCCCTTTACGGAACGCAATGGGCGGATGTCCGGTATTCTGACGCCGAACTCCAGTATAGGGGCGAATTCCTCAAAGTCCACACAGTAACCGCCGGGCTGGAGCTACTCAGGGAAGATCTGGATACCGGCACGGTGACGGACAAAAGCAGCCTGACCAAAAGCGTGTACGTTCAGGATGAATGGTCTTTGTTTGAAGACAGAGTGGTTCTCGTTCCTGGAATCAGATTCGACGACAACGAGGATTACGGATCGCACTGGAGCCCGAAATTCAGCGCCATGTATGCGCCGCTGCCCGGCTCGAAGATACGGGCCTCCGTCGGATGGTCCTTCAAGGCCCCTCTGGCCCTGCAAACCTCGGCCTCACCCATCAACCATGTAACCGCATGGTTGGTTTCCAATCCTGATCTCAAGCCTGAAAAGGCCATCACCTGGCAGATCGGCCTGGAGCAGGATTTCTTTGAAAGGCGCCTCGTCCTCGGCACGACCTTCTACCATACCCGTATCAGGGACATGATCTCCCAGACAGGCACGGACCGGACCATGGGCGGCCTTCCGGTCATCACCCATAAAAATCTGCAAAAGGCGAGGATTCAGGGTGCGGAGGCATCGGCCAGACTGAAAATTCTGGAAGAGCTGTATCTCGGTTTCGGCTACGCCCACACCAATGCCAGAGACGAAAAGACTTCCAGGCGTCTTCCCGACACTCCGGAACATACCTTCAGTGGCAGCCTCGAATACGAAGACGCCGCTCTCGGCCTCGGCGGAACCGTGTCTCTCGTCCACACCACCGCACAACGTAACCAGCAGTTCATGCCCACGCTGTCGGCCCGAACGGATCCCTTCACCACGACGGATCTGAAACTCTGGAAAGATTTTCTGGAAAGCGGACGGCTGTCCTTTGAGGTGAAAAATCTCTTTGACCGGGAACTGAAAGGATCAGACACGATTCACGCCGGGCGTTCATTCCTGTGCGGTCTTGAATTCTCCTTCTGAGCGGACCGGGAGACCCTCATATGAACCGCATACCCGCCATCGTCCGCTGGCTGTTCGGAAATGCACGCCGCTACCGGCTCCATCTCGTCCTGTCCATGAGTCTGGCTTCCCTGAGCGCGATCCTGTCCATCGTTCCCATGCTCTGCGCTTATGGCCTGGCCAGACAATTGTTCGGAGAAGAAGCATTTTCGCAGTCATGGCAGACAACGATACTCGCCCTCGGCATCTGCTCGATCATCCTGCGCTGCGTCTTCTATTATCTGGCCATGATTTTTTCCCATATCTGCGCATACGGCATGCATTACGACCTGCGTTCACGCATCGCCGCACACCTGGCTCTGCTGCCCATGGGATTTTTTGACCGGAAATCATCGGGCGGCATCAAAAAGATCATGGGAGCGGATATTGAGGACATGGAAGCGTTCATTGCCCATTATGTCCCGGACGCACTGTCCGCTCTGGTTCTTCCGATAGTCACGGCGGCCGTTCTCTTCTCGGTAAACGCGGAGATGGCCGTCGCGGCACTTCTTCCCCTGCCCATAGCATTTGCCATGCATATGGGCATGAACCGGATCTACCGGAACAATGTGCAGAGATTTCACGACAACATGGAGGATATGAACGGCACCATCGTCGAATATGTACGGGGCATGTCCGTCATCAAGGCGTTCAATCAGACAGCCGAGTCCTTTGGGCGTTACCGTAGCGCGCTGACCGAACATGCCAGAATAGCGAAGGAATGGAGCCGCGGTGCGGCGGGTTTTGCTTCATGCTTCTGGGGCTGCCTCGATCTCGGTGTGCTTTTTGTTCTCCCGCCGGGCATATGGCTTTTCTCCACGAACCAGATCAGTGCGGCGGAATTTCTCCTGTTCATGCTTCTCAGCCCCGGGCTGATGGAACCCATGGAACGGATCATCATGATCAGCGGACTGCTGGACCGCATCGGAGAGGGTATCGCCCGGGTTCAGGGTATTCTGGCCCATCCGCCTCTGCCGGAGCCGGAAAACCCCATCCGGCCGGAAAACCACACTGTCGAATTCCACAATGTGACTTTCGGCTATACCGCAGAGACAAATGTCCTGCGGGATGTGTCCTGCGTCCTTGAACAAGGAACGGCAAACGCTTTCATCGGTCCCTCCGGAGCCGGGAAGTCCACAGCCGCCCGTCTCATTCCCCGATTCCACGATATCTGTCAGGGCCGGATATGCATTGGCGGCGCCGATATCCGCCGGATTTCCACCCACGACCTGATGGCCGCCACAGCCTGCGTCTTTCAGGACACATATCTGATGAACGATACGATCATGGAAAACATCCGCATGGGCAACCTCTCGGCTTCCGACGAGCAGGTCATGCGTGCCGCCGAAAACGCGGCCGCGCATGAATTCATCAGCGCTCTGGAGCAGGGCTACCAGACCATGGCCGGAGAAGGCGGCGCGTTCCTTTCCGGTGGGGAAAAACAGCGCATCGCCATTGCCAGGGCCTTTCTCAAGGACGCACCGATCCTGATCCTCGATGAGATGACCTCCTCTACCGATCCCGGTAACGAGCAACACATCTTCCGCGCGCTGAACACACTCATGCGCGGCAAGACCGTCATCATCATTGCTCACAGACTGCCGAGTGTCATGCATGCCGACCGGCTCTTCCTTTTCGAAAACGGCGGCATCCGGTCCGCCGGTACCCACAGCGAACTCATTGACGACAAGCTCTACGCCCGATTGTGGCAAAGCTGCACCCAGGCCGCAAAATGGCGGCTCACCACCACAGGCGGGGAGGAAAAGCCATGCTGAGTACCATCAGACGCATCAGCGGACACAATCTGCGCTACCTGAAACGGCCTGCGGCCTATGCCGTTCTGGAAGGAATAACCCTTGCGTCATTCCACAGCCTTGCGGCGTTTATTTTCTATAACACGTTACGGGAGGGCTCCCCCACGGCCGCCATCTGGGGCATGTACGCGGTATTGCTGGCTGTCTTCGGACTGCGCGTCATGATGATCCGCAGAAGCTACGGCGGCGGCATGGCCGCGGGCTACGAGGCGGGAGCGGCAATCCGGATGCATCTGGGAGAGCATCTGCGACGGCTGCCCATGGGATTCTTCAGCGAACATGATACCGGAGAGCTGGCCAACCGGCTGTTTTACAACGTGGGCATGGTGGAAATGATGATCGGCCATTTCTTCACCCAGGCCATCACCAATATGACTCTCCCCATGGCCCTAGCCCTTCTGATGCTGTTCTGGTCTCCTCTCATGACCGTCGTCATGCTCGCGGCGCTCCTGCCTGGCATTCCGCTGCTGTGGTTTCTTCTGCGTCTGGTGGACAGGGAGGGAGCAAAGCGTGTCCGCATGATCGATGCGTCCAATGCGGCCATACTCGAATACCTGCACGGCATTGCGGTTTTCAGAGCTTTCAACATGACCGGGACCGGATTCAGACGCCTTGATAAAATACTTCGGGACTTCCGGGATTTCAGCATCCGGTTTGAAATCAAAGGGTTCGCGGTAGTCCTGACCTACACCGCCATTCTGGAATCCGGCTTCATGGTCCTGCTTCTGGCGGGAACCATGCTGGTCCGGGGAGAGCGGCTGACGGCAGCGGCCATGCCGGTTTTTCTTCTCCTCAGTCTGCGCTTTTACCGTCCGCTCCATCGCTTCTCGGAGAACGCCGCCCTGACCCGGGTCACTTTCTCCGGAGCGAAAGCCATCGAAGAAGTCCTCGCCACCAAAGAAATACCGGGGCATGAAATACCAGAGTCCGGTGATTTCACCATCCGCCTTGAAAATGTCTCGTTCGGATACAAAGGAAAAACAGTAATCCATGATGTGGATCTGACCATTCCCGAACGCGGCATGACCGCTCTGGTCGGACCTTCCGGATCGGGCAAGAGCACACTGGCCCGGCTTGTCGCCAGATTCTGGGATGTGGATCGGGGCTGCGTCAAACTCGGCGGAAAAGACATCCGTACCATGAATCCAGAGGCCCTTCTCGGCCGCATGAGCATCGTCTTTCAGGATGTCTATCTGTTCAGGGATACGGTGCTGAACAATCTGCGTATCGGCAACATGCAGGCCAGCCAGGAGGATATTGTGGCGGCGGCGCGTGCGGCCCAGTGTCATGAATTCATTCAGGCGCTGCCCGACGGATACAATACATTCATCGGCGAAGGGGGCGCGACCCTGTCCGGTGGCGAAAAACAGCGCATCGCCATCGCCCGGGCCATGCTCAAAAACGCCCCGATCATTCTGCTGGATGAAGCCACCGCCGCGCTGGATCCGGAAAATGATCGTCTGATCCAGGCCGCCATCGACCAGCTGATCCGCTCCAGGACAGTACTCGTCATTGCCCACCGGCTCCACACCATCATGAATGCCGGACAAATAGTGGTTCTGGAGCAGGGCAGAATCGTGCAGCGGGGAACACATCAGGAACTTCTGCTCCAAGGCGGCTGGTATGCAGAAATGTGGCGCGAGCAGCAGGCCAGAAAGGAATTCTCCCCGGGGCATGGCGATGCGCGCAATCCTTGACCGGCGTCACATCATCTTGGGGCTTCTGTTCATGGCGAAATCCATCCCGCTGGTCTTTTTCACCATGGGACTTCCGGTGATCCTGCGTCTGGAGGGACTGCCTCTGGAAACCATCGGATTTCTCCAGCTCACGGGACTGCCCTACCTGCTCAAATTCCTCTGGGCCCCCCTGCTGGACCGGAACGGCAGGCAGGCCAGCCACTACAAAGTCTGGATACTGGGCACGGGACTTGCCAGCGCCCTGTTGTTCACCATTTTATCCGGCCAGACCCCCCAGGCACACATCTGGGACATTGGACTGTGTATCCTGGCATCCTCGGCCGTTGTTTCCACTCAGGATATCGCCATCAACGCCCTGTACATCAAGCTGCTGGCCTTCGAGGAACGCGGAGCCGGCTCAAGTACCAAAGTCGCGGCCCTGAATCTGGGCAGCATCCTCGGCAGCGGCGCGTTCCTCCTGCTGTACAACCACACCGGCTGGCAGGCCACACTGTTGATCATGGCTGGTACGGCGATCCTTCCCCTGCTCCTGCTCCCGCTTCTGAACGAAGAGGAATGCCCCCAGATGCCCCAAAACAGCGGACAATGGCTGGCGATCCCAGGATTTTTCCGTACCAGAGGCATGACGCCGTGGTTCACGCTGGCCGTCTGCAATTCCATCGGTATCTCGGCGGTTTTCTTCCTGATCAAGCCCTTCCTCATAGATTGCGGCGTTCCTGCGGATACCGCCGCGTTTCTTGTCGGTTTCTACGGCATGGGCATAGCCGCGCTGACGGCCATGCTGACCGGAGGCATACATTTCCAGCACTTTCTCCTGAATCGGCGGCGGGCTTATCTGGGCGGAGTGCTGACCTGCGCGCTGGCCGCAGGCCTCTTCATTCCCGCCGCCCTCTTCCCGCAGGCCCATGCGCCCCTCTATGCCGCCATTGCCATGCTCAACATCGCCCTGACCATTCATACGGTCGTCAGCGCGACCTTGATCATGGACTTCTCCCGCCAGGGAAACGAGAGCCTCGACTATTCTCTCCAGATGACCGGAATTCATCTTGGCGGCATGGCAATGGCCTCGTTCAGCGGTGTGGTTGCCGCCCGCACCGGCTATCTTCTTTTTTTCGTTCTCCAGACGGGCATCAGTCTGGTCATGTTCTTTGTGTCCATGGCTCTTTTCAAGGAGAGCTGGATAACGAAAAAGTCCGATCCGGCAGTTGACGGACATGGCACAACCCGGAGGACGGCATAAAAACCGGGCCCTTCCGCGAACAGGTGCACAAAAAAGCGCGCCGCTTGATTCCAAGCGGCGCGCTTTTTCCATCGGCCCTGAAAAAACCTATTCGTCTTCGTCCTCTTCCTTGGGCTTCAGATGCTCGGGCACTTCCACCATCTTGACCAGCAGAGGCTTCAGAAAGCTCCAACGGATACCGATTTCATACTCTTCTTCCAGGTCGCGGATGGCGTCCCAGCAGTTGTGGCAGGGCGCAATGACGAACTTGGCTCCGGTGGCCAGAATCTGTTCGCGTTTCATCTTGAGGGCGATATTGCGCTCCTTCCGGTAGCGGCCGATGCCATTGAAACCGCCGCCGCCGCCGCAGCAATAGTTGAATTCCTTGCTGGGCGCCATCTCCCGGAAATCCTCGGCAATGTGCTTCATGATGATGCGCGTGCATTCGCGCAATCCGGCGTTACGCACATAGTTGCAGGAATCCTGCACAGTGACGGGTTCCTTGATCTTCTTGGACGGATCGATTTTCAGCTTGCCCGTTTCCAGAGCCTCGGCCACCCATTCCACATAGTGCAGGCATTCCACCGGCGGCTTGCCATCGGGCCGGCCAGCCCAGTACGGCCCTTCGATGACCGTGGCCCGGTAGGCGTGGCCGCACTCCGTGGCCACCATGCGTTTGGGACGCAGCCGCTCCATGGCCGCATAGACCGTCTCCACCTGCATCTTGCAGGCTTCCCAGTCTCCGGCGAACATGGCCAGACTGGTCATTTCCCAGCCCTCGGAAGGGACGGTCCAGTTCTCTCCGGCAAGATGGAAAAGAATGGCCGCCTCCACGATGTCTTCCGGATAGTGCTTGGCCTCGCGGGCATTGATCATGTAAATGAGGTCGGCGTCTTCCTTGTCCACCGGGATTTCCAGGCAGGGCCATTCCTCCAGAGCCTCGTCCACCATCCATTCGCAGGTGTCCACGAAATCTTCGACAGTAACGTCCATCTGAGCCCGGAACAGGCGGTGCATACCCGAGCCGATCTTCAGCTCCCACGGCACGAAGCCCTGCGAATTCAGAAGACCGCGCAGGTAGCTGAACATGACGCCCATATCGATGCCGTACGGGCAGAAAGAGCCGCACCGGTTACAGCAGGTGCACTTGGACCAGGCCGTGTCCATGCACATGCGCATGAACTCGTTGGAGACCTTGCCCTTCTTTCTGACCATCTCGCCCAGAGTGGACTGGATCTTGTATGACGGCACCTGCTTGGGGTCGCGGCCGTTCACGCTGTACAAAAAGCAGCTGTCGGCGCACAGCCCGCAGTGAGCGCAGATGTCCAGCCAGGTTTTGGTGCGCGACTTCATGGTCTTCTGGATGGTTTCCCACAGCTTGTCGGAATCCACCTCCAGCTCTTCCATTTCCGCGTAATACGTTCTGCCGTTGCTGTCCGCCAGGAGCGCATCCAGTTCCTCGCGGCTGGCCACCGGCCTTTTATTGCAGAGAGTTCCTTCAGGCATTTCGTTTTCCTCTTGGCTACCAGTCAAAATTGGTCTTCATGCCGCCGCGCTTGATGCCGAAATCCATGCCGATCTGAATGCGGGTGCAGAAGAAAAGCACGATATGCGCCAGCTTGGTGAAAGGCGCGATCAGCAGCACCGTCACGCCGCACAGAATGTGCAGATTTATCCAGAACGAATAATGCACGGGATTGTGCGCGGCAATGATGCCCGAGCCAAGCAGGGTCAGAATCAGCACCAGCAGCAGGACATCCTGAACATTTGTCAGGATCCGCACCTCGGGCAGGAGCAGGCGGCGCAAAGCGATACCCAGACCGCCCAGCAAGGCGGCTATGGCCAGGATATCGGCCAGTATCTGCGGCATGGACGGCCAGTCGATTCCCGTACCGCTTTTGATCATCACGGCGTGCCCCTCCAGAAACAGGGGAACCACGACCAGTCCGGCATGCATGGCAAAGAACATGATGGTGAAAATGGGCTTCTCCCTCCAGCTGTGTGTGCCGAAAGGCAGCACCCAGCGGTACACGGAGAGAGCCGCGCCCTTCAGACCATGGGCCATATGAGGTTTGTAGGCCACACGGTCCAGCCTCCAGTCCAGGCCGAGAAAGTACAGGACCACCCGCGTGCCCAGGCCGATGAAGAATACCGCGAAGGCAAACCAGAGCAGCGGTCCAGTCAGTATTTCATACATAGAGATGACTCCTTCGTTGGTCAGACCTATTCTTCTTCCCTGTCGGCGAATCTGTCCTCATCCCGTTCGGTCAGAAACAACCAGAAGGGAATGAACGCCACCAGACCGATAGCCATGCCCACGTAGGCCATGCCCTTGGTCCAGAACATGAAATCGTGCATAGTCATGAATTCCATAACCGGACCTCCCTAATGTGCGCCCTTGAATTCGGGGTGTTCGTGCAGAATCGGCAGCTTGCACAGGCAGATCCGCAACACGGTGATTTCCAGGGTGACAATGAATACGGTAAGCAGAATTTCTTCCAGGGAAGGCATGTAGCGCGCCTCGGCCGGAAGATGCCAGTTGAAGGCCACCAGCGAGACGTTCAGCCGGTTCAGCACGATGCCCGCGACCGTCACGATGGAGGCGTAAAAGGCCAGATTCTGGTTTTTCTCACGAGCGGCCACCGCGTACATGAGGCAGGGCGTCAGGACAAAACCCAGCAGTTCCACCAGAAACCACGCGCCCCAGCCCGTGGCCAGATATTTCCAGTTGTCGTCCAGGGCCACGCCGATCCACTTCAGATTGAAGTAGGCGAAAAGCACCACGGCCGCGGCCTTGGCAAAACCCAGAGTCACGCCGGGCGATTCCTCGAGATGGGTCGCGTCCATCTTGTGATGCAGATACTTGTGAGACAGGCGGCCCTCAAAGATGACCATGGAAAGGCCCGCCGGAATGCTGGACACGAAAAAGAAAAGGGCCAGATACGGCGAGTACCACAGCGGATGCAGTTTGGACGGAGCGATCAGGTACAGCGCGCCCAGAGACGACTGATGCAGCGTGGACAGGACCACGCCGAAAATGGTCAGCACCAGAGTCAGGGCGTGCGCCCAGGCACGCAGTTTCTTCCAGTTCAGGGCTTCCCACAGGGCCGGGGAGAATTCAATGGCCAGCACCGTCAGGTACAGGGCCACGCACAGACCCACCTCGAACAGAAAGGAAGTCGGACCGGGATAGATGGTCAGCGGGTAAGGCAGCCGGTAATAGCGGCCCAGGTCGTACAAAAGGGCGAAAACCACGAAGGCGTAGCCCAGAAAAGCCGTGGTGATGGCCGGACGCACGGCGGAGTGGAACTTCTTCATGCCGAAGAGATACACGGCGGCCGACGTGGTATAGCCGCCCGCGGCCAGAGCCACGCCGCACAGGAGGTCGAATCCGATCCAGATACCCCAGGGGTTGTCGTCGCTCAGGTTGGTTACCGATTCCAGCCCCATGGTGAAACGTTTGACCGTCAGAATCAGGCCGATGGCGAGAATGACGGCGGTCACGATATTCGCGGGAGTCCAGAAGGACTTGCGGGGTGTGGTGTGTTCAGACATGGACACGCCTCCTTACTGCTCTTCCTGGTCGGCGGATTCGGCTTTCTTGCGCGCCTCTTCCGCTTCCTTGAGCGCTTTTTTCACTTCACGATCAATGGCGGCCTGCTTGTCCTTCTCCGCCTTGTCCATGGCCGCCTTGAGCTTCTGCGCGGCCTCCGCCTCGGTCGCCGCCACAGCCTCGGCCACGGCGTGCCTCTGCTCCTCGTCCGCGATCTTTTCCTTGCGCTTGGTCAGGGCGTACGCCCCGGTCAGAAAGACCGGCCACATGCCCACGATGGCCGGAACCACGGACAGTGCGCCGGATGTCAGCTCGGGCGCGGAGGTGACGCCCAGATCCTCGCGCAGACCGATCTTCTCGAAGGGCACGCCGGATATGTAGAGCCAGTTCGTGCCGCCCATCTCCCGCTCGCCGTAGATATGATCCACATAGGCATCGGGGTGTTTGCGGATGCGCTCCCGGGCGATGTCGATCAGGTCTTCGCGGCGGCCGAAAACCAGGGCTCCGGTAGGACAGTCCTGCACGCATCCGGGGAGTTTGCCCTCCTCCACCAGCGGCTGGCACATGGTGCACTTGCGCACGCGGGGCGTGATGGGATCGTGGTACTCGTAGGTCGGAATCTCAAAGGGGCAGGCGATCATGCAGTAGCGGCAGCCCACGCATTTCTTGGCGTCGTAGCTGACCGCCCCGGTTTTATCCTTTTCAAAGGCGCCCACGAAGCAGGCCGAAGCGCAGGCCGGTTCCAGGCAGTGATTGCACTGAATCTTGCGGAATACCGGCTTCCCGTCCGTCTCGTATCTGTTGACCACGGTGAAGGTGTCGTGGTGGGTGCGGCGCTTCTTGTCCAGAACGGTCAGATCGTCGAAAGGCTGCGGCTGGGGAGGCAGTTCATTCACCCTGCTGCAGGCCGCCTCGCACTTCCTGCATCCGATGCATTTGGTGCTGTCGAAAAGCACGCCGAAGCTGCCGGGATATCCCGTAAAATGATGATTTCCACCGGCAGCGGCCGGAGTCGCCGCCAAACAGGCGCCCGCGCCAGCCAGCATGCCAATGAATTTTCTGCGTTTCATAAGATAGCTCCTCGTTATTACGGCCTTCCGGGCAGGTTATTGCTTCGTGGCGTGGCATTCCACGCAGGCCGTGTCAGCCGGCTTCTGAATTCCCATTTCGCGGTGGCAGCCCATGCACTGCTGGTGGTAGGCGTTCTTCAGCCCCGGCTTGACGCCATCGGTGTTCTGGCTGTGGCAGCTCGCGCATTTCGGCGGATTGGCCGAGGGCGGGCTGTTATGATGGCACCCGGAGCATACGGCGTAGGGGCTGGAATGAAAGTAGGCGGCCATGGCGTCGTCCTTCATGCCTTCCAGCATCTTGCCCACGATCTTGCGATGCGCGAACTTGCTGGGCTGGAACTCATTGGACAGCACACCGATTTCCACCACGTCGGGAATCTCGTCGAGATTCAGCGTGGTGTCGGCTTTGGGCCGCGCATCGATGATCATGCGGGCGGTTGCGCTTCCGGTGGTCTTGTCCGCCATGAGTGCCGGATCCGCTGTAATATTGACATGGCATTTGGAGCAGCTGGAATCGCTCTTCTGCCCGGTCCGGCCCATGAAGGCATGGCAGCCCGCGCACTGCGGCTTGGCCTGGGCCGAAGTATGGCAGCCCACGCAGCTGGATTTGGTGCCGACCCGGTGCATGGCCTGCTCCAGCGTCACGAACCCGCCTTCTTCCTTGCCCAGAGAAGTATGGCACTGGGAGCAAGCCATGACGCCTTTGGAAGCGGCATTGTGGTGGCAGGTGGAGCAGTTCTCGATCTTCTCTTCGTGCAGCTTGTGATTGAAGGGCACCGCATTGATGGGCACGGGCTGGCTGGCATTTTTCACGGGCGCCATGAGTAGGGCGTAGTCGGGCTGCCCTGCTTCGAGGCGGGGCACATCGGCGATTTTCTTGAATCCGGCGCGGACCGTGGCGTCATGACAACCCGCGCACTCAAGCGGTCCGGTGGCCTGCTTGGCCTTGCCGATCTCCATGTGGCAGGACAGGCATTTTTCGTGGGCCTGCTCCTTGTTCTCGGCAAAAGACAGATCGCGCTTGTCCGGCTGGTCCTTGGTGTGACACCTGGAACAATTTTCCTTCTGGCCGGGCGCGGGAAGCACCATCTTGGAAGAAGAGTGACGGTAATGCAGGGACTTGTCGAAAACAACGGGCGTCCGGGATGTTTCCGCCGGACCGGCGTGACAGCTTCGGCACTCGCCGCTGCCAGGGCCGCTTTTCTTCCCGGCCTTGGCCGTCTCGATATGACAGCCTATACAGTTGTCATGATAGATGGCCTTGATTTCAGCCGCGTTTGTATCTTCCTGGCGTTTGAACTTGGCCGCGACCTTGCTCCCGGACACCGTGTGACAGGTCTCACACTTCCCTTCCAAGGCCCGTGTGTGCTTGTCGTGCTCGAAGCGAACCACAGGATACTCAAGCGTGCCAAACTTTTTGAGCGTGTCGATGGAAACAAGGTCCGCCCCCATCCGCTTCATCGCGCCCGGCTCCTGTTTTCCCCCCAGAGCGTTCAGACCGAACCCAGCCACAGCCATGCCCACGCACAGGACCCCAGCCCATCGCAGCAGTGGTCTTCCCTTCTCCATAGTGAAAATCCTCTGTTGAAATCCGCCCCCGGAAAATTCCGGAAATCCAAAGCCGGAAGCACTTCTTCCAGCGCCCTGCACCTGAAACATGCCTTCACGCCGTTGCAAAACGCATGGAACCTCCGCGCGGCAACGCAGGTTTCAGTGCACGAAATTTCCAACCGCCAGTGTATGGAAGTACAGACTTTCCGTCAACAACTAAGGCATTCTTTCACAAGACAAACACATGAGTCCGCGTGGATTTTCCCGGTATTTCCCCAAG
Organism: Pseudomonadota bacterium; assembly: GCA_030529235.1. Classification (GTDB taxonomy): domain Bacteria; phylum Desulfobacterota; class Desulfovibrionia; order Desulfovibrionales; family Desulfomicrobiaceae; genus Desulfomicrobium. The sequence continues at coordinate 13,066 of JAUMXF010000016.1, read as the reverse complement.
TGTGTCCCCGGCTGGCGGCGATGCCGCGCGGCGCCATGCGGCCGGGCTTGCCAAAATTTTCTCCTGTCCGTAGCAGGATACTTTGCTGGTGGGCTGTAAAAATCTGTCAGACTGCCGGCCACAAACAGGAACAGCCGCAGCTTCACAGCACTCCCGCGTCAGAGCCCGGCCCGCGGAACACCAAAAAACCTCCCGCGCAGTTCATCACGAAGCCGCCATCTTCAGCTGACCGTAATAAGGATATGACACCATGCGCAGCCGTATTTCCACAGCCTATTTCATCGTCCTCCTTCTTCTGTCCGGAGCTCTCGGCGCACTCTATTATTTCAAGGCGGAATGGACGCCGCCCGACCTCACGCTGGCCCCGGACCAGTCCAAGGCCAGCCCCAGAACGGTCTTCACCGTCACGGCTTCGGACCGGGATTCCGATCTGCGGTCCCTGCGCGTGCTGGTCCACCAGGGTTCCGACACCGTGACCATAATCAACAAAGATTTGCCTGCGGGCACGCGTGAACATTCGGAGCAGTTCAGCCTGCCCAAAACGGGCATCAAGAACGCGCCGCTGACTTTGGAAGTCACCGTGCGGGACACGTCCTGGCACCGTTTCGGCTGGGGCAACAAGGCCGAGGTCGTGCGCGAAATGGAAATTGACTCACGTCCGCCCATGATTTCCGTTCTGTCCGGCCAGCACAACGTCAACCAAGGCGGGACGGGGCTTATCGTATACAGCACCAACGAGGAGCTTTCCACCTCCGGCGTCAGGATGGGCGACCGCTTTTTTCCTGGCTATCCCTATCAGCCGGGCAAGTACCTCTGCTTCTTCGCCCTCCCCCACGACCTTGACCATAAAACGGCCAGACCCGTGCTGTACGCCTCGGACATGGCCGACAACGAAGTCTCCCTTGGGTTTCACTTCCAGGCGATCCCGAAGAAATTCAAGAAGGACAACATCAACGTGTCCGAAAACTTCCTGCAATCCAAGATGGGACAGTTCTCCGGCCTCTATCCCGGACTGACCCAGCCCATCGACATCTTTCTCAAGGTCAACTCCGAACTGCGCCGCAAAAACGTAAATTTTCTGATGGCTCTCGGCCGGGACACGGTGCCCCAGAAACTCTGGGACGGCACTTTCGTCCGCCTGCCCAACAGCGCGCCCATGGCCGGGTTCGCCGACCACCGCACCTATCTTTATCAGGGCAAGGCCGTGGACAGTCAGACGCACATGGGCGTCGATCTGGCGTCCCTGGCCATGGCGCCCGTTCCCGCAGGCAACACGGGCAGGGTCATTCTGGCCGAATTCATGGGCATTTACGGCAATGTGGTGATTATCGACCATGGTTTCGGGTTGCAGTCCCTTTATTCTCACCTGAGCGAGATCCATGTGCAGAAAGGAGAGACCGTCCAGCGCGGCCAGATCATCGGCAGGACGGGAGCCACGGGCATGGCTGGCGGCGATCATCTCCATTTCGGCATGCTCGTCTCGGGCCTTGAGGTGCAGCCCATCGAATGGTGGGACGCGCGCTGGATCAAAAACAACATCACATCCAAAATGTAGAAAAACCGGAGCCGGACACTGCCGCGGCTAGATAGCCGCTGACCGTGAAAACCGCCGGTTCTCCGGCGGTTTCTTTTTCCGGAGCGGGACGGCCGCACGTCCTTTTACTCTGAGATCTTCCGGGCGAGGATACGTACTCTGGCCGGATCGTCTTGTGTCTTTCCTCTCCGCAGGCTAACGGTACGGCATTCCACAAGAAATTTGCATCATGGAGGTTTCGATGAAAAAATCGCTCTACGCGGCCGCAGGTCTGCTGTTTTTCTGCATCATACTCATTTCCTGCTCTTCACAACCCGCGCTGCCGCCTCTGGCGGACGACGCGACCATTCTGGCCTTTGGCGACAGCCTGACCTCCGGTAATGGAGCCGCTTCAGGGGAAGATTATCCGGCCGTGCTGGAAAGCATGACCGGACGGCGCGTCATCAACGCCGGGATTTCCGGGGAAGTGACCTCTGACGGGCTGCGGCGCCTGCCGGAAATTCTGGACAAGGAAACTCCCGGCCTGCTCATTCTCTGCCACGGAGGAAACGACATGCTCCAGCACGCGCCCTTCGAGCAGACCGAGGCGAACCTCAAAGCCATGATCCAGGCGGCCCGGGACAGGGGCATCTCCGTGGTGCTGGTGGCTGTGCCTGCCCCGCGCCTGCCTCTGGCCCCACCGGCCTTGTACGCCAATCTGGCCAAGGAGTTCTCCCTGCCCATCGAGGAGGATATACTCGTTGAGATACTGAAAAAAGGCGACCTCAAGGCGGATCAGGTCCATCCCAATGCCGCAGGATACCGCCGTCTGGCCGAATCCCTGGCCGCGCTGCTGAAAGAAAGCGGAGCCATAAAATAGCCCGCCGCCCGCCGTAAAACACACGACCATCCGGCGGCAGGCGTCTTTGATCAACAAAAAGGCAGAGCCCCGCACCGGCGAGGCTCCGCCTGTACCTTCCGAAAACGGACTTATTTCCCGCCCCCGCCCGGATTGCCCCTTTACCCCCACCCCGAACCCCAGCTACAGACGGACAGACAGGCTTCTTCCGGAACGCAGGCCGCACCGGCGGAATCTGGAAGCCACAACGGAAAACGCGAGTCCAAAGGACATTCATGCTGCGCTCAAGTCTTTTTCTGCTTCTGGTGATACTTCTGGTGCTGGCCAACGGGTTTTTCGTGGCTTCGGAATTTTCTCTGGTGGCCGTGCGCCGTTCCCGCGTGGCGTCCCTGGCCGCCGAAGGGCACAGACGGTACAAACGTCTGCTGCGGGTCATCGACAACCTGAACGCGTACATCTCGGCCACGCAGCTGGGCATCACCCTCTCCTCCCTGGCTCTGGGATGGATCGGCGAACCGGCCATCGCCCGCCTGCTCGATCCCCTGCTTCAGGGTTACGTGCCCGGAGCGGTCCTGCACTCCCTGTCCTTCGCCATTTCCTTCAGCCTGATCACCTTTCTGCACATTGTGCTGGGCGAGCTGGCCCCCAAAACCATCGCTCTGGATCAGGCGGAAAAAACGGCCCTCATCGTGGCCCTGCCCATGGAGATATTCCACCGCGTGTTCTACTGGCCCATCCGCCTGCTGGACCGGGCCGGCAACCTCACGGTCAGGATGCTGGGTTTTTCGCCCAATGCCAGCCACGGTTCCGTGTACACCGAGGACGAGCTGCGCATGCTCATCGACGCCAGCTACTCCAGCGGCCAGATCGAAGAAGAGAAACGCCGTCTCATCCGGCGCGCCTTCGACTTCGATACCACCGAGGCCCACGAAGCCATGGTACCGCGCTCGGAAATCACGGCCCTGCCCGTGGACGCGACCCTGGACGAAACGCTGGAAGCCTTCCGCGTTCACGGCTACTCCCGCCTGCCTGTTTACGGGAAGGACCTGGACGATATGGTCGGCGTGCTGTTCCGCCAGGACATGGAGCCCTTCATGTCCAAAACGCCCGGGCTGGTCTTCTCCATGACCGCCCTCATCCACCCGCCGGTTTTCGTGCCCGTCGGCAAGCGTCTGGGCAGCCTGCTCAAGCAGATGCAGGCCACCCGCACGCATCTCGTCTTCGTCATGGACGAATACGGCGGCCTCGAGGGACTGGTCACTCTGGAAGATGTGCTGGAAGAGATCGTGGGCGAAATCAACGACGAGTACGATGAAGAAGTCCGTTCCCAGATCGTGCGCGACGGGGGGCAGTTCGTGCTGGACGGTATGCTCACGGTGCGTGACGCCAACCGGAAGCTCGGCCTCTCCCTGCCCGAAAACGAGGCCTACACCACCATGGCTGGTTTTCTGCTGGCCCAGGCCGGACGGGTGCTGGAAACCGGGGATGTGATTTCTCTCCCCGAAGGCGTGTTCACGGTGGAGCGCATGGACCGCAGACGCATTCAGCGCATCCGGTTCGCGCCCTCGCCCGAATGATTTCCGGGAGGCCGGAGCCTCCCAGAAATTACACTCAAACCTGCGGCGCTCCGGTCAGTTCGTGCAGACGGGCCACAGTGGCCTGATCGAGATTCAAAGCCGCGGCCAGACGGCGCAGGTAGTCGATCTCCTGAGGCGTATCGACCTCGATGGCCAGAAGCGAAGCCGCATAGAGCTGGCTGGCCACGGCCTCGTTGGGCACCTCGGCGGCCAGAGCCTCCAGATTCAGCGGACGCATCAGTTCATCCATGACCATCTGCTTCTCTTCGCCGGTCACGCCGTCGTCGCCGATCTTGCCCATGATGCGGCCCATTTCGGCCTCGTCAATGACCCCGTCGGCCTTGGCGGCGGCGATCATGCCCCGGACCATCAGCCGCTGGGTATCCTCCGCAGTCAGGGCCTGCATGGCCGTCGCGTCCAGAGCCTGAACCGGGCTCGCCTGTCCGGAACGTTTGGCCTGCAGGGCGTTCAGGGCCAGTGACCCGAGCAGGGCCACCGCCGTTCCGCTCAAAGCGCCGCGCATGGATTTTCCGCCGCCGCCAAGCAGCGCTCCGGCCAGGGCGCCGAGGCCCCCCAACTGGGCGCCGGACAGGCCGCCCGCCTGCTTGTTGCCCAGAAAATCCCGGGCCATGCCCAGCACGCCGGACAGGGCGTCGCCGCCAGCGGAGCCCTGAGCACCGCGCCGGCCGCCCAGCACGCCGCCGAGCAGATCGTCCAGACTGTTGTTCATGCCGGGAGCCTGCGCGGCCCGTTCAATCCGCGTCCGGGTCTGTCCGGACATGCCCTGCTGCAACAACTTGCCGAGAATATTGCCGAAGCTCATATCTTTTCCTCCTTGGACTTGCGTTTTCACCGGCCCGGATTGCCGGGACCGAAAAGATCGTCGTGAATGGCCGCCACCAGTTCCTGCCCGAGGGGGTCTTCCAGAAAAATCTCGTACTTGAGCACCGTGCTGCTGATGGCCAGCACGCGGTTTCCGGCCTTTTCCAGGCGGGCGAAAACCCGGTTCAGATGCTCCTTCCGCCCCGCCGCCCAGGAACCGATCATGGACAGGCTCACGCACGGCACGCCTTCCATGCCGCCCGCGTGCCGCTCATCCACCACCACGACGGTGCGCTGATCCATGCTCTGGCACAACCGGCATTCCGGCGGCAGATCAGCGCCCTCCTCGAAGACCATCCAGCGCAGACGGTCATGGTAGACCATGGCCTGCAGGGTGTCCCGGTTCAGGTTGCCGCTGGAGACAATGGTTCCGATCTCGCCGGAGCGGCTCGACCCCGCGGCGATGCGCACGCCCAGGCGGCGGGCGTACTCCACGGCGTCATCCTTGAGCACCTTGGCCCCGGCCGCGGACATCTCCAGCATGGTTTCATAGTCCACGGCATCCAGGCGGCGGGCGGACGGAGCAAGGCGCGGGTCGGACGTGTACACGCCATCCACATCCGAATAGATTTCACAGACATCGGCCCCTAAAGCGGCGGCCAGAGCCACGGCCGTGGTATCCGAGCCGCCCCGGCCCAAAGTGGTGATCTCCTTGTCCGTGGATACACCCTGAAAACCGGCCACCACAGCGATCTTTCCCTGGCTCAGAGCCTGCCGCAGCCGCTCGCCGCGCACCTCGAGCACACGGGCGTCGCCATGGTTGCAGTCCGTGATAAGTCCGATCTGCGACCCCGTAAAGGACACGGCCAGACCGGGACGGATGCCGTTTATGGCAATGCTCATCATGGCGATGGAAATGCGTTCCCCCACGGAAAGCAGCATGTCCATCTCTCTCGGATCCGGCCGCGCGGCCAGTTCCCTGGCCTGAGCCACCAGAGAGTCCGTGGTCTTGCCCATGGCCGAAACCACCACCACTATTTCATCCCCGGCGTCGTGCCGGGCCACGATGCGCCGGGCCAGATCGCGAATCTGCTCCGGGGCGGCCACACTGCTGCCGCCGTACTTCTGAACGATACGGGCCATGCCGTTTCTCCTTAAATCATGCGGACAGCATGATGCGGCATCTCTCCATCCAATTGAAAACGGGTCCACAAACACGCGAAGCCCGGCCAGTGGGAACTAATCATCAAAACGGCGGATAGGCCAGAACGGACATCAGTCCTGATCGACGGTTCCGGCCAGAAGCGTCCGGAACGCCTCCAGCCCCCGCTCCGGCCCCAGCGCATCCAGTTCCCGTTCGCCGCTGGTCTGAATCCAGGCCACGAGCACCCCCAGACAGACAAGGTTGCGCTGCAGCGGCACATCGTCGCCGGCCGTGCGGACAGCCTCCAGATACTCGCCGCGGGTGTGCACCAGAAAGCCCTCGTCTTCGAGAATCCGACGCAGGATTTCACAGCGGCCGCTCTGCCCGCCCTCGCCCCGGCACAGGCCCTTGAAACAGAAACGGACATATTTCTCGGCATGATCCGCACAGTGGCATTCCACCGCGAACAGATTCCGCTTCAGGCGCAGCGTACAGTGCATGAAAAACTGGGACAAAACGGCATAGCTGCCGTGGTGCCTCAGGGCCGTTTTCTCCTGAGGGAAAGGCGGCCACGAAACTGCCGGACAACTCAACCCAAGGAAAAAAGACCACGCCGGAATGGACCGGACGTCTTCCACGGAAATGACCGCCCGCTCCGCCACCGAGGGAAAAAAGCCATCTTCCAGGTTGAAGACGTTCACGGCCACCGGGATATCCAGCCGCATCCGCTTCACCCCGGCCATGCCCTTGCCCGGCTCCCCGGCAAAGGCGAAAACCTGCGACAGGCCCCGGTCCAGGCACAGGCACAGCAGATCATACAGGGACCGGCACTGGTCCGGGCGGACGGACTCTTCTTCACCGCGAAAAACATGCAGATGCGTGACCTGCGGAAGCACGCCGCGCAGGCGGGCCTGAAAAGCCGCCGCATCGGGGACAGCCGGAACGGCGGGACGCGGCTCCGCCGCTTTTGATACATGAGCCACAACCGTGATCCCATCCTCTTCGTCGGCCAGCCCCCGGCTCAGACGAAAAATCTGCGCCTCGGGGGAAAACTTCCGGGCCACCGCCCGCTTCCAGGCTTCGGCCATGTCGGCGGCCCGCACTCCCCGTTCGCCACCGAGAAAATCCCGCCACTCCCCGGTCCCTATGAAACTCCACACATCCAGAAGACCGCCGCCCGGAGCCAGATCCACCGCAGCGATCTCCAGCTCGTCAGCCAGCCGCCGGGGCAGCCTCCCGGCGTGCACCAGAGCGCGAGCCTCTGCTTCCACAGCGGCAAGCCGTGCAGGATCCGCCGGATCGCACGCGCACAACGTTCTTTCCAGCTCATGGCGCAGCGCGTTCACTTCCACAAAATACTGATACAGGGCAGGACTGACCACCAAAGCCGCCGTCCGCTCCCCGCCGTCCAGAAAGTCGCAAAGCCACGCGCATTCCCCGCTCCAGGAGGAACATTCCCGCACATAAGGCGGCCCGGTCTTTTCCTCCGCCCGGTCCATTGCCAAGCGCACATAAAAATCCACCTTGGCAAACCGCTCGCGCACATCCATGAATTCAACGGGATTCATGATGCGCAGCCGCTCCACGAGCGCCCCGATTTCCGAGGACAGCCGACCGACCAAAGCGGAAACGCGGGCCCAATCCGCAAGGGCCGCATCCAAGGCCTCGATCTCACCCAAAAGACGCAGACACGTTGACGCATTTTCCTGAATCTGCCGGAACGCGTCGTACTTCAGCCGGGAAATGGAGCCGGGAGCAAAGGACTCGAAAGTCCAGTGCGAAAACAGATCAAAGCCCTGTTTCATGCCGCCCTCCTTTCTTGCCGCTCCCTTCGGGGCCAGCCGTCTCGGGCCCTGTTCGCGCCGGATCCGGACGCAGCAGATCCTCGAAGCGCAGCATTTCCGTTTTCCCTCCATGTCCGGTCCAGGCAAGGACCCTCCGGTAGGGGGCAAAAAGCCGCATGATCCGTCCGTAAACAATCCGCACCAGAATATAGAGCGGGATGCAGAAAAAAGGATACATCACTTCGTCGCCCACGCCCGGTAAGGACATGGGCAGAGTCAGCGGCACGCCGCCAAAACGCGTCTCCATCCAGCCCAAAGCGAAGGGAAAAGGCCAGATGGACAGGGTGAACGCCCCGGCCTGACTGAAAAAATATCTCCCGAAGGCCTCATGGGCCTGTTTGTTCGCCGCCGCATAGGCCGCCTTGTCCGCATGCCGGAGAGCCGTGACCGAAAGATTGTGGTTGCGGACCATTTCGTCGTGATAGCGCCCGTAAACGCCGCGATTCAAACGTCTGGCCAGGATCGAAGTGGCATCTCCCAGAATCACGCAGATCAGGCAGGTCAGCACACAGCCCGTTAGAAAACCCGCCCACGGATCTTCCGTCAACCTGAACGCCCAGACCAGCCAAGGGTCCAGCGACAAGAAAAAACGATGCACAATCTCCATGAAAACCGCCTCGATAGCCCGGAAACGCTGCCCGGAAACCAGCGTCAAACCTCAAGCTCTTCCGCACAAAAAAGCAAGAAATATCTTCTTCCGCCGCGCCCGAAAAAAAGGCCCCGATAAATGGGGCCCCTTGAAAGTGAACATCCTCGGGATCATGGATGATCCTTGAACTTGTTCTGTACATGCTCGCTGCCGCCATGACAGGGTGTACAGTCCATATTGCCTTTCTGGATGTCGGCGTCCTTTCCCTTGGAATGACATTCCCCACAGTAGGCGACAGACTCCTGTCTGGAATAAGCGCCTTTCCAGTTTTCTCCGGCATCTATCTTGGCATTTATTATTTCAATGGCTTTTGTCGTTACATCAGCAGTGATGCGTCCACATCGCTCACTGCGCTCCTTGCTTCCGTTCTCCTTCTTGTGTTCATAGCACCATCTGGCGACGGATATATGACAGAGCACGGATTCAGACGCATTGGAAGGAATTTCTCCTTTCACCCCTTTGGCGTCATCCCCCGGATTGTAGATCGGCAGCTTGGTTTTCTCATACCACCTGAACAATTCATCGACCATCGCGTTGCGCTCCTTGCGGGGCCAGAACAGCGCAAAAGCGGCAACCGCCCCGTACAGTGCCCCGCAAATGGTGCCCCAGTCGGAAATACCGCCCTTATTCGCTTCGAGCATGGTGAAAGGGAACTGACTGTACGGCGCGCCGTACTCTTCTCCCAGCATGCCGATAATGCCATAGAAAGTTCCGTATCCGCACGCATAGCCTTTATGCCAGTAGCCGTCATAAGCCACCGGCGCACAGACACGCGCATCCAGTTTATGCGGTTTCCATCCGAAATCCCCGCCGACCTGCTCAAAACGTCCCGTTTTGGCCGGAGAAGCATTTTCCGGAGCCGCGGCAATACCCGTCCCTACAACAGAAGCGACAGTTCCACCCACAGCAAGCCCGCCCAATGCCCCAAGCATCGCTCTTCTTGTCAGACTCATACTTATTCCTCCAGCTACAGTTATGTACACGGCATGCCCTGCATGCCTGAAAATATAAAAGGCATGCCATGTGGAATAAGCATGGCATGCCTGTTTTGTTATCCGAATATCCTGTAATGGAAAAATCCTCTCAGCACATAATCAACGCCAACATAGAATGCTAAAACAATGAACAGGCGCTTCAGCCATTTGTCCGAAAAATATTTGGATGTATGAGGTCCGACAACAGAGCCAATGGCGATGCCCACCATTTCCGTTCCGACGAGCGCCCAATCTACGGGAACTCCTTTGGTCATAAGGGTGACGATACTGGTGATCATGCTGACCAATACGGCCAGTGCGGAAGTTCCGGCGGCAAGATACATGGGCAGCTGCGTGATGCTGGTCAGAAAAGGCACCAGCATGAACCCGCCGCCCACGCCGAGGAAGGCGGCCACAGCGGCAATGACGATGCCGCCGATGACCGGAAGCAGGGGACTAAAGCTGAATTCCACTCCGCAGAAGGTGAAGCGAATCCTGGCAAGGCTCGCACCGAGGATTTTCACACCGGCCGGAGCGGGCGCGTCACCCGATTTCTGGTTCTTGACCGCCGTCTCAAAAGCCTGAGCCGCGGCCTTAGCCTTCTTCTTGCTGGCCTGACCTGCCGGAGAGGTCTCCCAGAGCAGGTAGCAGCCGAGCAGCAGCACAAAAAGTCCGAAATATCCCTGATACTGGGAGAAGGAGACTTTTCCCGCCGTCAGCGTGGCGGAACCCCAGGCTCCGAGCAGGGACCCCACTCCCAGAGCCAGGCCGAGAGGCAGCACCAAACGGCCCATCCTGCCGTAGTTGATGGAGGAAATCAGGGCCGAGAGCCCCACCAGAAACTGGTTGGAGGCGCGGATGGAGTCGGTGAGGGTCTTGTTGAGTTCAGGAGCCGTGCCCTTGAAACCTTTGGCATAGGCCCCGAGGCCGAAGATGCTCATATGTCCCACGCCGGCCATGACGCCGCCAAAAGCGCCCACGGTGGAAAAAATCCAGCCGACCCAGATCGCCCAGACCAAAGCCAGAACGAGATTGACCTGTGGCCCCCCGGGAATGCCCAGAAAACCTGCCGGGCCGGACATATTCACCTGCCCTTTCTCCGTGCCCGTAGGAGCCTTGGCAATGGCCTGCTGCAGCCTTGACCCGGTAGACGCAGCGGCGGATGGCTTGGCATTCTCCGTCATATTGCGGACCGCTTCCACAGCGGCAGAGGTCTTCTTCGCCGCCTCATGTTGCAACGATTTCGCGGCTTCCGCAGCCTCGGCGGCCCCTTCCGCTGCTTTCTGTTTCAGCTCTTCCGCGGTTTCGGCAGTGCTGTCCCTGACCGCTTCGGTCATGTTTTCCACGGCCAAAACCGCAGAATCCATTTTTTCCCCGGCACTATCCTCCAACTGCCCGGCAGTGGTCGCAGCCCGTTCCATTATGCCCGGTGAGGCTGAATCATTTTCCTCCGCCCGCAAGGGAGAAGTCATCCCCGCGACTACCAGCAGCACGGCAATGATCACAGCATGCAATGGTTTCAGCATAGAACCTCCTGTGTCCCGATAACTGTGTACAACTGTTCCAAAGCCCAGATTGCGAAAAAATTCCCTCTTTCGTTTACAGGTTGATAATATTTCTCTTGCTGAAAATCTCCTGGGAAGAAAAATTTCGGTAGATTTCTCGTTCCGTCGTATTTTTCACTTGAAAAAACCTTCCGCTGTTATGCGGGACAGGGATATATTGAACTTTAATTCACAAATCAGGCACAAAAAAACGCCCCGCAGGGCGTTTGACAATCTCCCGGAAGCAGCCGGACGGTCAGGCAGGGGCTGCGGCCTCCTTTCCGGGCTCCTCGGCCTTGGGCCTGAACAGGGCCAGAACCGGCGCGCCGACAAAAATGGAGGAATACGTTCCAGACACCACGCCGATCAGCATGGCCAGAGCGAAGTCGTGAATCACGGCGCCACCGAAGATATACAGAGCCAGTACGGCCATGAACGTGGTGCCGGAAGTGATGACCGTCCGCGACAGGGTCTGGTTCACGGACTTGTTGATGACCTCGTTCAGGGTCGGCGCGGCCTTGGCCCGCAGGTTTTCGCGGATGCGGTCATAAATGATGATCGTATCGTTCAGGGAATATCCCACGATAGTCAGAAGCGCAGCGATGATGGTCAGGTCCACTTCCTTGTTCAAAAGCGAGAAAATCCCAAGCGGAATCATCACGTCATGCACCAGGGAAACCATGGCACCCAGAGCGTATTTGAGCCGCAGCACCGCGCACAGCACAAGAGTGGCCACAGTGGCCGCCACCACGGAGAAACTCATGGGCGCGTGCAGCAGTTCCAGCACATAGACCACGGACGCCAAAGCCGCCGCCATGAGCCCGGACACCATCCATTTCTGCTCGAACCGGCCGGAAACATAGGTGGCGATGAGCAGAACGGCATAAAAAATCGCCTGCAGGGCCTTTTCACGCAGATCGGCGCCCACCTTGGGACCGACCATTTCCAGGCGCTGAATCTCGTAGGAGGTGTCGGGGAGGGAGCCAAGCCCCTGCTCGATGGCCTCGCGGACCTGATTGGCGCTCTGGTCCGCGAATGAAGCCCTGAGCAGCACCTGGTGGTCTGCGGCGTCACCGAAATTCTGAATGACCAGCCCCGGCAGGGCCGGGTTTTCCAGGTGCTTGCGCAGCGCGCCCAGGTCCACGGCCTTGCTGAACTGAATCTGCACGTTGAAACCGCCGGCGAAATCGACGCCGTAGGTCGGCCCACCCTTGAAAAGCAGGGAAAGAGTCCCCACGAGGAGCAGAACCGCCGAAAGCGCGTAAGCGTACCGGCGCATGCCGACGAAATCTATCGTGGTGCCGGGTCTGATAAGTTCAAAGGACATGTCGAAGCTCCTCAGATACTCGGTTGGGTTCCGGGCAGCCTTCTGGCCAGCCAGGAGTCGAAAAAGATACGCGAAACGAAAATGGCCGTGAACATGGAGGCCAAAATACCCAGAGTCAGGGTCACGGCGAAGCCGCGTACCGGCCCGGTGCCGAACTGGTACAAAATGACGGCGGCAATGACCGTGGTCAGGTTGGAGTCGAAAATAGTGATGGCGGCCCGCGAAAAGCCGTTACCGATGGCCGTGGGCACGGATTCGCCCGCACGCAGTTCCTCGCGGATGCGCTCGTAGATGAGCACGTTGGCATCGACGGCCATGCCCAGGGTCAGGATGATACCGGCGATGCCCGGCAGAGTCAGAGTGGCGCCGAAGGCCGCCAGTCCGGCCATGATCAGCAGGATGTCGAGCACGATGGCAAAGGCGGCGATGACGCCTGCCCGGCGGTAGTAGAGCATCATGAACAGCACCACCATCACGCCGCCGATGCACGCGGCCATGAATCCCTTGTCGATGGATTCCTGCCCCAGGGACGGGCCGACGGTGCGCTCCTCCAGAATGTTCACCGGCGCGGGCAGGGAGCCGGCCCGCAGCACGACGGCCAGATCGTGCGCCTCTTCGGTAGTGAACTGGCCGGTGATGGAGGCCCGGCCGCCGCTGATGCGGTCCTGAATGACCGGTGCGGAATACACGGAGCCGTCAAGCACGATCGCCAGACGCTTCTTCACATTGGCCCCGGTCACTTCCTCGAACACGCGCGCGCCGCGCGCATTGAAAGACATGCCCACATAAGCCTGGCCGTACGAATCGAACTGC
>JAUMXF010000015.1:25521-31031 GCA_030529235.1 Pseudomonadota bacterium | reverse complement strand
CCTTTCTTTCCACTTTCACACGGCATTCCACGCGTCGATGACCTGAAAGTCATAAATACGGGGAAAGAGCCCGTGGACGCCATGGTCACTGTGGTGGACGAGGCTGGCGGCGCCGCGGTTGTGCCGGTCAAGGTTCCGGCCAGGGGCATGTATGTGAAGCTGATCGACGAGCTGCTTGCGAGCGACAATGTTGATCCTTCCGGAACGGCTCCGGACCCGAACAAGCGCTGCTTCGTCACGGTCAAGCCCTATACCGGCTCCAAGAAGCTGACGGGCTTCGCCATGATGGGTAACGGCATGGAATCCATGGGCTACACCGTGCCCTGACCGGCGGCTTTCGGCTCACGGAAACGGGAAGAGAAATCTTCCCGTTTTTTTTGATGTACCCTTCGCGCTTTTGTCCGAAAATAAGCCCGGATGCACCGCAGCCGGAAACAGCACCGTATTTTTAGCGTTGCTGTTTCCGGTTTTTTGGGAGAAATCCCGGTCTGCGTGCCGCACAAAAAGGATATCGCTGCAAGTGAGAGAATAAAATGATGACACTGCCGGGCCTAAGCAAGCTGATAGAAAAAGTTTTTGCGTGTATGGCGATGCTCCTGTTTTTCGGAGCCTCTTCCACCGTGGCCATGGAAACGCCGGAGGAGTCTCTGGCCGGAATACAGCGTGCCGTGGACGGCAACGATCCGGCGCTGCTTGAGAAATATGTGGATATGCGCGGCATTGCGGCCAGAGGCGTGGACCTGTTCGTGCGGGATTTCAAAGCCCGGCCTCCGGGCGGCGAAGGCGATCCGCTGCTGGAAATGCTGGCCATGAGTCTGGAGGGCGGGGATTCGGGGCAGGCCGCCCAGCCCGTGAAGCTTCTGCTGGCCGAGGAAGCCCGCAAGTTTGTGCTGCGCAACGTGGCTTCCGGAAATTTTTCCGGGCGGCCGGTAAACCGGACCGACCTGCCCGACGGCGGGCTTTTTTCGGCCCTGTTTACCGATGTTTCCACGGCCCGCAAGGAACTGCGCTCCGTGCGCGTGCAGCGAAACCGGGAGGAGGCGAAAGCCACGGCACGGCTGTACGATTTCGGCAATGAGCGGTCCTATCCGCTGCTTCTGCGCCTGAAGGCTCAGCCCGAAGGCTTCTGGAAGGTGACCGAGGTGGAGAACATGGCCGAACTCATCCGCATGATCCGTCAGGAGCCGGAGGAATAACCCGTGCGCGTATGCCGCGGCGGGCGGCCCCCGGGCCGCTTCACACGCTCAGTTTGCCCCGCCGGTAGCGGAAAGTGTCCCTGGAGACGTTAAGCAGCCGCGCGGCTTGGGATTCATTACCTCCGCTGAGACTCAAGGCCCGTTCGTAGTAATCCCGTTCCAGATTCTGAAGCAGGGCCGGCAGGTCCACCCCGGCCGGGGTCAGGTCCGCTTTCGCGGCGGAAGGCGGGGGCTCCGGAAGGCCCAGATCCCCGACATCCAGTTCCGGGCCGCCGGAGAGCAGGGCGGCCCGCTCCATCATGTTCCGTAGCTCCCGCACATTGCCGGACCAGGAATGCCCCAGCAGCGCGGCCTGGGCTTTTTCCGTCAGCCCGCTGAACTTCTTGCCGAACTTTTCTCCGAACTGGTGCAGGAAAAGCCGGGCCAGGGGGATGATGTCTTTCTTGCGGTGCGTCAGGGACGGCAGCCGGATGCGGACCACCGCCAGACGGTAGAACAGGTCCTGGCGGAAAAGCCCGTCCCGGACCATCTCTTCCAGATTCCGGTTGGTGGCGGCCAGAATTCTGGTCCGCACCGTGCTTTTGACCGTGGAGCCCAGGGCGTAGAATTCGCCGTCCTGCAGAAACCTGAGCAGTTTGGCCTGGGCGCTCGGAGGAAGATCGCCGATTTCATCCAGAAAGAGACTGCCCCCGGCCGCGTTTTCCACCAGCCCGGCCTTGCCCTTCCTGCCCGCGCCGCTGAAAGCGCCCGGCGCGTATCCGAACAGCTCGCTTTCCATCAGCTCCGCCGGGATGGCCGCACAGTTCACCGTGACCAGCGGCCCCTGAAAATTGGGGCTGCGGTAATGGATGGCGCTGGCGATGAGTTCCTTGCCCGTGCCGGTGTCGCCTTCGATCAGCACCGGCGTGTCCGGGCTGACGGCGACCTTCCCCACGGTCTGGACCACATCGGCCAGGGCCTCGCTCTCGGCCACGAAGAAAGGGACCTGCTCGCGCAGGGCCGCGTCCTGCAACTGGCGGATTTCCTTGGCCAGCCGGATGGAGCTGGCCGCCCGTTCCAGACAGCGTTTCAGGTCGTCCATGCGCAGGGGCTTGACCAGATAGTCGAAGGCCCCGCGCTTCATGGCCGCGATGACCGTGTCCAGATCCTCGAAGGCGGTGATGACGATGACGGCCGTGTTCTGCCCCCGGATGCCGTCCAGCACTTCCAGCCCGCTGATGTCGGGCAGGCCGATGTCCAGCAGCACCAGGTCCGGGGCCAGCTCCGGCAGAAGTCGCAGGGCTTCGCGGCCGCCGGCGCAGGAGGTCACGGCGTACTGTCGGCCCAGAGCCATGGTCAGGCTGTCGCGGATGGATTCTTCGTCGTCGATGATGAGCAGGGAGTAGTTCATGCGTGTTCTCCGGTGGAGGCGGGAAATTCCAGGACGAACTCCGCCCCGCCGGACGGGCTTTCCCGGACCTGAATGACGCCGCGGTGGTCGGCCACGATGCGTTGCACGATGGACAGACCGATGCCTGTGCCGTCGGAGGCCGTGGTGTAGAAGGGGTCAAAAATCCGCTCCCGGTCTTTGGGCGGGATGCCCGGCCCGTTGTCCGCGATGGACACTAGCACCCTGTCCTGGGACGGCCAGACGGCGAGGCTGACACGTTTTTCTCCCGGAACCTGCCGCAGGGCGCGGGAAGCATTGTCCAGAATGTTGATGACGGCCTGCTCCAGCTGCATGCGATCCCCCTGGATGGGCGGGACGGCGGCGAAGCGCGTGTCCATGGCGATGCCCGCCTTGCGCAGGGTCGAGGCCATGAGGCTTATGGCTTCCTGAACGGGCAGGGTCGGGTCCAGAAGCTCGAGCCGGGGCGTGCCGGGCTTGGAAAAGTCCAACACGCGGCGGATGACCGATTCCATTTTTTCCGCGGCCCGCCGGATTTTTTCAATGGTCGCCCGCAGCACGCCGGTGGATTCGGCTTCGGGCAGGCCGGAGCAGATTTCCTCCATGGCGTAGAGATAGCCGTGGATGCCCGTGAGCGGATTTCTGATTTCATGGGCGATGCCCGCCGCCACGCGGCCCAGGGAATTGATCTTGTCCAGAAGCACGATCTGCCGGGCCATGCGCCGGGGCTCCGTCACGTCGGCCATGAAAACGGCCAGCCGGGTGACCTGCGCGGTGTCGCCGAAAACGGGGTAGAGGTGCAGGTCCAGGTCCCGATCCTGGCCGTGCTCCTCGATGGACTGGGCCTCGCCCGAGGTAAAGGCCCGCTTCGCCGAACGGCGCAGAGTCACGGTCAGGGCGCTGTCCACGAGGGCGTACAGATTCTGGCCGATGAGGGATTCTCGGTTTCTGCCCAGGCGTGTGGCTCCGGTCTCGTTGATGTCGAGGATGATGCCGTGCTGGTCCATGAGGAGCAGGGTTTCCGTGGGCGCGTTGATGAGCGCTCTGGCCTTGGCCTCGCGGTCGCGGATATGGGCCTCGGCCTGGCGGCGCTGGGCGATTTCAAAGCGCAGGTCGGTGGTCCGGCGGTCCACCTCGATTTCCAGCCGGGCACGGGCCTTGCGGAGATCACCCTCGGCGCGGATACGCTCGTGCACCTCGCGTTCGAGCTCGTCGTTGGCGGCGCGCAGGTGTTCGGTTCTGGCCCGGACCGCGTCTTCGAGCTGTTCCTTGTGCCGGCGCAGCACATCCTGGGCTTCCCGGCGGCGGCGGTTGGAGGTGGTCAGAAGCGCCACCACGCCCAGAAGCAGGGCCAGGGCGGCCAGAGCCGTCCAGATGTAGCGCTTGTCGATATGATAGACCCGCGCGGCCTGGTTCAGAATCAGGCTGCCTTCGGGTAGGAGGCCGGGGGCGATGCCGAGACGCTCGAGCTGGGGAAAGTCGAAAATATACCGGGCGGGGGTGTCCTGATCCACGGCAATTCCGTCCGGCGATTCGCCCCGGAGCACGCGCATGGCCAGAAGGGCCGTGCGCCGTCCTTCGTCCCGGCCCTGAATCATCTTGCCGCCCACGCAGCCCGTGCCCATCTCGAAATCCCAGAATCCGTAGATGGGCACGCCGGTCAGGGCGGCCAGAAAACGGTTTTTTCCGCGGTAATCCACCAGCACGCCTTCCTCGTTGCGCATGACGCCGTGCACGAAGACGATCTGTCCCGGCCTCAGGCCGTTCAGGCGCGCGCGCAGTTCCTGAGCGCCCAAATCGTTCCAGTAGGTGAAGCGGATGCCGGGAAAATCCTTCTCCAGACCGCGGATGGCCTGGTCCGTGAGCAGGTCGGTAATGGTCCTGTCGCCGCCGATGACGATGAATTCACGGGTGTCCGGATGCAGGTTCAGCGCCGTGCGCATGGTTTCGGCAAAGGCCGGATTTTCGGAGAGGCCGGTGATGCCGCGCTGGCCGCCGAGCTGCTCCTGCCGGAAGTGGTTGACGCCGCAGAAGACCACCGGGGCGGAATGGAAAATGGAGTCCCGGTAGCGCAGGATGAAATCCAGGGCGTCGTTGTCCGTGGCGATGATCAGGTTGAAGGCGTTCCCCGAAAGCTTGTGGCGCAGCAGGGCCGCCTGGAGAGGCAGGTAGGTGGCGTCGGTGTTGCGCCTAGTGTCCAGGTATTCCACCCAGAGCAGGGCTTCGGGCATTTCGTCCTGAAAGGTCCGGATGATGCCGTCGTTCAGGGTGTCGGTCCAGGACAGACCGGGGTGGTAGGAATGCAGGACCAGCACGTTGGGCGGCGCGGCCAGGACCGGCGGCGGGGCAAGCAGAAGGATGACGAGGAGGGCGCGAAGCATTGGTGCCGTGTAGGTCCAATCAGCCTGCTGTTCAAGCCCGGTTTCTTGACATGATCCGTGGATGGACATAACGACCGACACTTCCTTGCTCGCCGCGAATACGGCGGGCTTTCACCCATAAGGAGGAACATTCATGACAGTCAGGTATGAGGAACTGCTCCTGCTGAGCCCGGAGCTGGGCATGGACGAATGCCAGGAAATCGTCGGCAACCTGAGCGCCGTCATCGAGCGCGAAGGCGGAACGGTGGTGAAGGTCGACGACTGGGGCGTCAAGGACACCGCCTATCCGGTACGCAAGTTCACCAGGGGCCGCTATATCCGCATGGAGATGGATCTGCCGGGCCAAGCCGTGGCCGAACTGGAGCGCAATGTGCGCATCACCGAAGGCATTTTCAAATTCATCACAGTCCGTCTCGCCGAGACCGCCGAGGAGGCCTAAGCCATGTCGTTCAAGAAGAAATTCGCCCCCCGGAGAAAATACTGCCGTTTCTGCGAGAACCCCGAAATTCCGCTCAATTACAAGCATCCCGAAGTACTGAATGACTT
>JAUMXF010000015.1:522-25511 GCA_030529235.1 Pseudomonadota bacterium | reverse complement strand
AATGACTTTGTGACCGACCGCGGCAAGATCATCGCCAGCCGGATCACGGGCACCTGCGCCAAGCACCAGCGGGCCATCACCCGCGAGGTCAAGCGCGCCCGCCAGATGGCGCTCATGTTCTACACCGCCACGCACAGCACGGATGTGCTCAAAAAGTCGAGAATCTAGGAGAGGTGGTCATGAAGGTCATTTTACGAGCAGATGTGGATAACCTGGGCCGCCTGGGCGACATTGTCGCCGTCCGTCCCGGTTACGGCAGAAACTATCTGTTGCCGCAGGGCCTGGCTTCCCTGGCCACTCCCGGCAACCTGAAGGTTTTCGAACAGGAGCGCCGCAAGCTTCAGGCCAAGAACGACGCCATCCGGGCCGAGGCCACGGATCTGGCCGGACGGATCGAAGCGGCCAAGGTGGTGATCGAGGTCCGCGTGGGCGACGGCGACAAGCTCTACGGTTCTGTCACGTCTTCCCAGATCGCGGCCATTCTGGCCGATCAGGGCGTGGTGGTGGACCGCCGCAAGATACTGCTGGATGAAGGTCTGCGCTCCCTCGGCGAACACGAGGTGGGCGTGAAGCTGCATCCGGAAGTCACGGCCAGGCTCATGGTCAGCATCATCAAGCACGGCCATGTGGAAGAGTCTCCCGGGGCCGAAGAGGCGAGTGCGGCGGCCGTAGAAGATGCAGCCGAAGACACCGCCGAATAAGTCCGGACAACGGACGCACACTCAGGAAGAGGCCTTGCAAAAGGCCTCTTCTGACTTGTTGCGCAAGCTGCCCCCCCACAATACCGAGGCCGAGCAGGCCGTACTGGGCGGCGTATTCCTGCGCAACGACATCTTTCATACCCTGGTGGACACCATCTCCGACGAGGATTTCTATTCTCCGGCGCACAGGACCATCTACCAGGCCTTTCAGGAGCTTTACCGCCGCCGACAGCCCGTGGATCTGGTCACCGCGGCCGAGTACCTGCAATCGCGGGGACAGCTGGACGAGGTGGGCGGCACGGTCTATCTGGCTTCCTTGGCCGAATCCGTGGCTTCGGCCTCCAACGCGGTCTTCCACGCCCAGATCGTGCGCGACAAGTCCGTGCGGCGGCGGCTCATCCAGACCTCTTCGGAAATTCTGACCAACTGCTTCGAGGCGGGAGAAGACACCGAATCCCTGCTGGACAAGGCCGAGCAGGAGATTTTTTCCATCGCCGAATCCAAGGGCAGACCGGCTTTCGTCAGCAGCAAGGATCTGGTCAACCGGGTTTTCGAGCAACTGGAGATGCGGGCCGGCCAGGGAGAGCTGATTACCGGCGTGCCCACCGGATACACGGATTTCGACCACATGACTTCGGGTCTGCAGAAGTCCGACCTGATCATTCTGGCCGCCCGGCCGTCCATGGGCAAGACGGCTCTGGCTCTGAACATGGGCATGCGCGCGGCCATCCATCACGAAGTGCCCGTGGCCGTGTTCTCTCTGGAAATGTCCATGGATCAGCTCATGATGCGCCTTCTGGGCTGTCACGGCCGGGTTGATCTGAGCCGCCTGCGCAGCGGCTACCTGAACGACGAGGACTGGAGCAGGCTTTATCAGGCCGCTGAAGATCTTTCCCGCGCGCCCATTTACATCGACGACACGCCCGCCCTGTCCACCATGGAAATCCGGGCCCGCTGCCGCCGCCTCAAGGCCGAGAAGGGCGTGGGACTGATCATCGTCGATTACCTGCAGCTCATGCGCTCCAGCCACCGGAGCGATTCCCGCGAGCAGGAAATTTCCGATATTTCCCGGAACCTGAAAGCCCTGGCCAAGGAGCTGGATGTTCCTGTCGTCGCCCTGTCCCAGCTGAACCGGAAAGTGGAGGAGCGCTCGGACAAGCGGCCCATGATTTCCGACCTGCGCGAATCCGGAGCCATCGAGCAGGACGCCGACGTCATCGTCTTCATCTATCGCGACGCGGCCTACAACAAGGCCGAGGACAACCCGAACAAGAACATCGCCGAGATCATCATCGGCAAGCAGCGCAACGGTCCGGTAGGCATGTTGCGTCTGGCCTATTTCGGCCAGTACACAGTTTTCGACAATCTGAGAGAAATGGGGCTGCCTTCGGAAGACGGCGGCGCATACTGATTTTTGACTCCCACAACCCGTATCAGGAGTACGCCATGAACGCCTACTGTCCGGAAGAATTTTTCCCCCGCCAGGAACTTGATACTCTCCAGCTCTCCCGGTTCACGGACAGCGTGCGGCGTGCGGCCACATCGGAATTCTACGCGCGGCATTTCGCCGAGGCGGGCGTGGCTCCGTCCGACATCCGCAGTCTGGAGGATGTCAGGCGGCTGCCGTTTACCACCAAGGACGACCTGCGGCGGGCCTATCCGACCAGGATGCTGACCATGCCCGTGGGAGAAATGGCGCGCCTGCATGCCTCATCGGGCACCACAGGGGCGGCCACAGTCATTTACTACACGCGGCGGGATCTCGAAACCTGGGCCGATCTGGTGGCCCGCTGCATGCATATGGTGGGCATACGCCCGGGTGACACGTTTCAGAATATCGCAGGCTACGGCCTGTTCACCGGAGGTCTGGGCATCCACTACGGCGCGGAGCGGCTGGGCTGTCTGACCATCCCCGCCGGTGCGGGCAATTCCCGGAGGCAGTTCAAGCTGCTGGAGGACTTTCAGGTTGCCGCCGTCCATATCATTCCGTCCTACGCCCTGCATCTGAGTACTCTTTTTGAGGAATACGGAATCACTCCGGAGCGCTTGAGCCATCTGCGCATCGCTCTCATCGGCGCGGAGCCGCACACCGACGGCGCGCGGCAGCGCATCGAGGAAGCCTTCGATCTCAAGGCCTACAATTCCTATGGTTTGTCCGAGATGAACGGCCCCGGCGTGGCCTTCGAGTGTCAGGAGCAGGATGGCATGCACATCTGGGAGGATGCCTATCTGGCTGAAATCATCAATCCGCAGACCGGCGAACCAGCGGCGGAAGGGGAATTGGGTGAGCTGGTCATCACCACGCTGTGCCGGGAGGGTATGCCGCTCATCCGCTACCGCACCCGGGATCTGACCCGGTTTCTGCCCGGAGAATGCGCCTGCGGCCGGGCCCATCGCCGTCTGGACCGGATTGTAGGCCGCTCCGACGACATGCTCATTGTCAAGGGGGTGAACATCTACCCCATGCAGGTGGAAAAAACCCTGATGAGCATGCCCGAAGTGGGGCAGAACTATCTCATCGTGCTGGAACGCGACGGCTATCTGGACCAGATGCGGGTCAAGGTGGAAATAAAGGACGAGTTTTTCGTGGAAGACATGCGCGAGCTGAAGCAGCTTCAGGACCGCATCAGCGCCAAGCTGCGCGACGAACTGCTGATCACTCCCCGTGTCGATCTGGTGGAAAGCAACTCGCTGCCCAAATCAGAAGGTAAGGCGCAGCGCGTGCAGGATCTCAGAAGCTGAAACTGTTTCTTTCTGGAAAATGACGGAAGGGGTGCTGCGGCATCCCTTTTTTGTGGCTTGAGGGTCTTTCTTTCGGATGATCTTTTTTTGAAGGATGCCGAAGTGTTGCCGATCGCAGGGCGAGCAAGGCCGATCAACTGTTCTTTTTATTTTTCTGCGCCTTAGACTTCGGTTTCGGCTTTTTACCGCCGTTCCCGAGGCCTTTCTCCATGGTGGCTCGTTTGAAGCCGTAATCCAGCAATCTGGCTGTTTCCACTTGGCGGCTCACGGAATTTTGAGCCCCCAGCACCACCGCCAGCAGGCGGGTGTTTCCGCGTTTGGCCGTGGCCGTGATATTGTATCCCGACGCACAGACGAAACCGGTCTTCAGTCCATCCGCGCCCTTGTACGTCCGCAGCAGGGAATTGGCGTTGCGGTGCGTGGCGCCGTGATACGTGTGCGTGGTCATGGAATGGATGGACAGGGATTCCGGAAAGCGGCGCAGATAGCTCATGGACAATTTGGCGATATCCCTGGCCGTGGACAACTGTCCGTGTGCAGGCAGGCCGTTGGGATTTTTGAAACGGCTGCTGGACATGCCTATTTTTTTCGCTTTGGCGTTCATCCGCGATACAAATCTGGAAGAGTCGCCCTTGCCCATATATTCGGCCACGGCCACACAGGCGTTGTTGGCCGAGACCACGCTGATGCCTTTGATCAGCTCTCGAAGCGGCACTTTTTCCCCGCGTTTCAGGCTCATGCGCGAGCCGCCGGTTCTGATGGCCCTGTCACTGATGGGAATGGCCGTGGCAGGTGTGATCTTTCCCTGCGCCATGGCCTCACGCACAAGATACAGAGTCAGAACCTTGGTGATGGAAGCCGGAGCAATGGGCGTGTCCGGATTCTGTTCGTAGTAGATTTTCCCGTTGCTCATGTTGACCAGAAAGGCCGCCTTGACATTCAGGTGCAGATCCTTGTTCGTCTTTTTGGAATGTATCTTTGCCGCAGACGCTTTCTCTTTCTTTTTCTTCAGCCGCTGGGTCGTGACCGGTTTTTTCAGCGCTTTTCGGTCCATTTTCCCGGCAATGCCTTTGGCATCGGCCTGTGAGAATTTCTTGCTCGCTACCGCTGTTTTGGAACCCTTCAGCGTCCTTGTTTTTTGAGAATTTCCAGACCCTGCCGGATTGGCCTTCTGAACAGTCTTGGTGTTTTTCTGGGCTGCTTTGGAAGCCTTCGTCTTACTGTCCTTTCCGGGAGTCTTCGCCGCCTTGGGCTCCTGCCTGGCTGCTTTCGGTTTTTGAGCGGTCTGCGTGTCTTTTTTTGATACCTTTGAACTCTTCTGGACAGATTGAGTATTTTTCTGAGGCGTTTTTGCCGCCTTTGACTTCTGTTTGGATCCGTTAGTACTTTTCTGTACAGCTTTGTGGTCTTTTTTGGATGTCTCTGAATTCTTCTGGGCGGTTTTCGCATCTTTTTGAGATGTCCTCGGAGCCTTCTGAACAGTTCTGGCGTTCTTCTGTGATGCCTTGGGAGTCTGGGCGGCCTTGGCGTCTTTCTTGCGGTTTTTCGATGCCTTGGGCTCCTGTTTGGGCGTTTTCGATGTCTTCTGAACGGTCTTCCCGGTCTTTGAGGGTGCCTTGGGGGCTTTCTGAGGGGCTTTGTCCGCCTTTTTCTTTCCGCTTTTGGAGGAGGATTTTGCCGCGGAGGCCTTTTTTTTCTCTTCTGACGGCTTGCCCGGTTTCGGTGCGACGGAACCCCGAAAGCTGTGTTTCTGCTCGGAGGCCATGACCGTTCCTTCCGGGATGACCAGCGTCCAGCTCACTCCAAGAACGAGCAGCCACATGAACACCTTGAGAAATTTCGTTTCTTTCATCTGTTTGCCGGTTGCGGGTTGCAGATTCGGGCTCGGCGGGACGGAGGCGCTCAGCCTTTTTCCCTGGCGATGCGGACGATGCGCCGCATCTGCCGGCAGAGTCCCATGAGCTGGTTGTACTCGTTCAGTCGCGGATTGACCCGGTTCAGGAAGCGTTTGATGGACAACATGAAGTAGTCGGGGTTGTCGGGCTTGAGGTAGTCGATGTCCAGCAGCGTTTCGCGGAGCTGATCGAAGAGAATCCGGCGCTCGTCATGGTTGATGTGGCGCTCCTTGGGGTATCCGGCCACCTTGAAGGGCTTGGTCAGGGATTCCTTGAAGCATTCGTACAGTACCACCATCACGGCCTGGCTCAGGTTCAGGGAGGTCAGCCCGCCGGCGGTGGGGATGGTCAGCAGATGGGAGCACAAGTCGGTTTCCTCGTTGGTCAGCCCTTTGTCTTCCGGTCCGAAAACCAGGGCGACGCTGGCTCCGTCGTTGCACTGAGAAATGATCTGCGGTGCGGCTTCCTCGGATGTCTGAATGGACTTGCGCCATCCGCCCGTCCGGGCCGTGGTGCCGTAGGAAACGGAGAAGGGAGCGAGCGCCTCGGACAGCGTGGGAACGATGGTTATCGACTCCAGCAGATGCCGGGCGTGATGGGTGGCCAGGGGCAGGGCTTTTTCCAGGTCCCATTTCCACGGATCGACAAGGATGATCCGGGAGCATCCCATGTTCATGCAGGCGCGGGCCACGGAGCCGATATTTTCCGGGTATTTGGGACGAAACAGTACAACGGCGATGTGATGCAGCATGAATGGTCCTGAAAATCGGCGCATTGAAAGGCCGCGTGGGCGGCCGGAGCCGGGATATCCCGTTTCCGGGCCGTCCGTATCCGCGAACGGCGGCGTTGTCATCCGTTATTGCTTGGCTCCCGGAAGCGGACAGCTCGTCGCACATGGATGGAGACAGTTCCGCCGAAACGGCAGGAGCGTGCGGACTCAGTAGCGGGAGGTCAGATGCGCGTGCTCCCGGGCCAGATAGTTTTGCACATAGTCCGCCACACCGTCCTCCAGAGACCGGAAGCGGACGTCGCAGCCGCGTGCGCCCAGTTTGGTCAGGTCCGCGCAGGTATAGTACTGATACTTGTCCCGCAGGACTTCCGGCATGTCGACATATTCGATGACCGGCTCCAGATCCATGGCCGCGAACACGGCCCGGGCCAGATCGTTCCAGGTCCGGGCCTGACCCGTTCCCACGTTGAAAATCCCGCCCACGCCCGGATTTTCGAGCAGCCAGCCGATGATCCGCACGCAGTCCTTGATGTACACAAAATCCCGGCGCTGCTCGCCGTCGGCGTATTCCGGATGGTAGGACCTGAAGAGCTTCAGCCGCCCAGTCTGCCCGATCTGGGTGAAAGCCTTGCAGACCACGGAACGCATGTCGTCCTTGTGGTATTCGTTGGGGCCGAACACGTTGAAGAACTTGAGTCCGGCCACGTTGTCCAGCAGCCCTTCCCCTTGCACCCAGAGGTCGAACAGATGCTTTGAGTAGCCGTACATGTTCAGCGGTTGCAGGCTGTCCAGAGCCTCGTCGGAATCGTCGAACCCACGGCCGCCGTCGCCGTAAGTGGCGGCGGAGCTGGCGTAGATGAACCGGGCGTTGCGCTCCAGAGCGAAGCGGCACATGGCCTTGGAATATTCCAGATTGTTGCGGATCAGATAATCGCAGTCGGGCTCCGTGGTGGCGGAGCAGGCGCCGAGATGAATCACTGCCTCGATGCGGCCTTCCATGTAACGGGTTCTGGCCAGGGCCGGAAATTCGTCCTTGTGGATGTAGCGATGGTACGCAAGCCCGACCAGATTGCGCCATTTGGCGGTGGACGCCAGATTGTCCACCACGATGATGTCCCGGCGGCCCTGCCGGTTCAGCTCCCAGATCATGGCGCTGCCGATGAAGCCCGCGCCGCCGGTGATGACGATCATGATTCCCCCGTTGTTTCAGCGCGTTGCCGTATCCGGAAACCATTTTTCCGGCAAGCCGTCCGAACATCCGGCTTGGTTTTTATGGTGTCTTTGGATATTCAGAATTCTTTCAATCATTATTTCTTCCGAGGAGCTTTCATGCTCGCCATTTTGAACTACGAAGCCGGAAATCTGACCAGCGTCAGGCGCGCCCTGGATTCCCTGGATATTCCCTGCGCGGTCACGGCGGACCATGACGTCATCGCCCGCAGTCAGGGGATTATTTTTCCCGGTGTGGGCGCGGCCGGGTCGGCCATGGAACATCTGCGCCGGTCCGGCATAGCGGACGCCATCCTCCGCGAGATCAAGCGGAACAAACCCATGCTCGGCATCTGTCTGGGCTGTCAGATCCTGCTGAATCACAGCCCTGAAAACGACACCCGGACGCTGGGCGTCATCTCCGGCCAATGCGGTATGTTCACGCCGGACCTGTCCGACGAGAACGGCTCGCCCATCAACATCCCGCACATGGGCTGGAACACGGTCCGCCTGCATAGGGATTGCCGCCTTTTCGACGGCATCGACCCGGAAAGCGAGTTCTATTTCGTGCACAGCTATTATCCCGTTCCGGAGCCGGAGTATGTGATCGGCACTACGGGGTACGGGCTGGAATTCTGCTCCGTCCACGGCCGCGACGGCCTGTGGGCCACCCAGTTTCATCCGGAAAAAAGCGGGCGGCCGGGGCTTAAGATGCTCGCCAATTTCTATGCGTATTGCCGGGAGACGGCCCATGCTCAGTAAACGCGTCATTCCCTGCCTGGACGTCCGAGACGGCAGGCTGACCAAGGGCGTCAGATTCCAGGGCAATGTGGATATCGGCGACCCGGTGGACACGGCCCGGCGCTACTACGAGGAAGGGGCCGACGAGATCGTGTTTTACGACATCACCGCGTCCCACGAGGGCCGGGGCATCATGCTCAGGGTGGTGGAAAAGGTGGCCGGGCAGATTTTCATCCCCTTTTCCGTGGGTGGGGGTATCTCCACGCTGGCCGGCATGCGCGATGTGCTGCTGGCCGGAGCGGAGAAAATCTCGGTCAATTCCGCCGCCGTGAAAAGGCCGGAAATCATCGCCGAGGGCGCGGCGGCCTTCGGCTCCCAGTGCATCGTGGTCGGCATGGATGTGCTGCGTGTGCCGCGCACCGATGCCATCCCCTCGGGCTACGAAATCGTCATCCACGGCGGGCGCAAGCGCACGGGCATGGACGCCCTGTGGTGGGCGAAGGAAGCGGAGCGTCTGGGCGCGGGCGAGCTGTGCGTCAATTCCATCGACGCCGACGGCACCAAAGACGGCTACGAACTGACCCTGACCCGGCTCATCGCCGATCATGTGCGCTTGCCGGTCATCGCTTCGGGAGGGGCGGGCAGCCCGCAGCACATGGTCGAGGCCGTGACCGAAGGCCGGGCCTCGGCCGCGCTCATCGCGTCCATCGTGCATTACGGGAACCACACCATCGCGGAACTGAAAGACCATATGGCCCGAAACGGCGTGCGGGTCCGGCGTGTCTGGTGACGCGCTTCGCCGTGGACATCAACCTTCAACAGCGAACATTCCTCGCAAGGAGCGATCCCATGCCCAAGAAGCTGCTGTGCACGCTGAGTGAAGATCCCAACATGTTCAATGGACTGCGTTTTTTGTGCCATTTTTTCAGGCACAAGGGCGAGATGGAGCTGACCCTTCTGGGTCTTGCCGCGATGGACAGCCCGTACTGTCTGTGGCGGTCCGGGGACAGGGCCGATCAGCCTCTGGACGCGGACCGCAACTGGCAGAAAGCCAGGGACGAGGCCGTAAACATGCTGGTGCGGGAAGGTTTCGCACCGGAAATGATCAGGGTCAAAAGCAGCGGCAATATGCTCTGCCGCATCGAGGACATCGAGCAGGAAATCGGTCAGGACAACTATGACGCCGTGGTCATGGGCCGGCGCGGGCTGGGCCGGCTGAAGGATTTTTTTCAGAAGAGCCTGTCCCGGAAGGTGCTGGAATTAAGCCCCGATGCGCCGCTGATGCTCTGTCGCAAGCCTGATGTGAACCGGGAAAACGTCCTGTTGTGCGTGGATGGCTCCGAGTCGTCTATGCGTATGGCCGGGTTCGTGGCCGACATGCTGCAAAAGGAATCGCATCTGGTCACCCTGTGCAATGTCATCCGCGATACCGAGGACAACCGTGAGAAGAGTGCGGAGATCTTCAACCGGTGCGAGGCGCTCATGGCCGAGAAGGGCTTTGGTTCCGACCGGATCCGGTACATGATCTACCCCTCGGACTACGCCCCCCGTGCGGTTCTTGATAACGCTCACTGGGGCAAGTTCGCCATGGTGGCGGTAGGAGCTTCCACGGGGAAAAGTTTTTTGGCCGGGTCCGTGAGCAATTATCTGTTCAACGAACTGTCCGGCGCGGTACTCTGGATACATCCCTGATCATTTGCGAATAGGAATCCGGAGAACCGGCTGTTTGGAAATGATCGCGCCCGGCCTCTGGCCGGATTGCGGCTCCGGACTGTTCATGGCTGCTTTCATTACCGGGTTTTTTCCAGCTTGTGGCTTGCTTTGCCGGGAACTCTACAGCGTGGAAGACGACCCTCCCACTGACGTCAGTAAAGAAGTTAGTAAAGATGACGGAATTCATGCACGGGGCAGGTGAGGACCTCCGCCCGAGCAAGTCGCAGCGCAAGCGGGACATGCTCGCGTTGCAGGAGCTGGGCAGGCGCCTTCTGGATCTGTCGCCGGAACGGATCGCCCGCATGGAGCTTCCCGATGATCTGGCCGAGGCCGTGGCTTTTTACCATACTCTGAAAGACAAGGAAGCCCGGCGCCGTCAGGTGCAGTTCATCGGCGTGGTCATGCGCGGGCTCGATCCCGAGCCTGTCCGCCAGGCTTTGGACGCTCTGGATCAGATCCGTTTTCAGCACACGGACGATTTCCATCAGCTTGAGGAGTGGCGGGATTCCTTGGTGGCCGGTGACCGGGCCGCACTGGAAGAAGTGACCCGCCGGTTTGATCTGGATGCGCGGCAGGTAGAGCGGATGGCCGCACGGGCCGCTGCCGAGAGGGCGGCCGGAAAGCCGTCCCGCGGGGGGCGCGCCCTGTTCCGGCTGCTGCGGCAGGCTCTGGAAAAGGAAATGGGTGGAGCGTAGGACGGGACACTTCTCTTTTACGCCGGGCGGACGGATTTCACTCCGGCGCCGGCGGCCGTTGCAGGCTGATGCGCCCGATTTTTCCGGCCCGCAGTTCATTCAGCAGGATGCCTGCCGCCCTGTCCAGGTCCACCTCGCCGCCCCGGACCAGACAGCCCCTCTTTTGTCCCACTGCATGTACAAGGGCCATTCCGGCCTCGGACCCCGCTTCGGGCAGTTCCGCCAGAGAGTACCGATCCCGGAGCAGGGCGGGATATTCCTCCAGCAGGTAGGCCGCCACTCGGACCGCCACTTCCGCATTGTCCATGGCCGTCTCGCGCACGGCTCCGCTTCCGGCCAGCATATAAGAGGCCTGGACGTCCCCGATTTTGGGCCACAGCACGCCGGGCGTATCGTACAGGGTGATCTCGTCGCTCAGGTGCACGCGTTTCTGCTTGGTGGTAATGGCGGCCTGATTGGCGGCCCGCGCCACCTTTCTGCCCACCAGGGTGTTCATCAGCGTGGACTTGCCCACATTGGGGATGCCCACGATCAGGCAGTTGAGCGGCTGCATGAGCAGGTTCCGCCTGGGGCCTATCCGGGGCAGCAGGGGAATGATCTTCCGGCAGTCCCTGGGATTGGTGCCCACAATTTCCAGGGGTTCGGCTCCGGCGAGACGGTAGTGCTTTTTCCAGGCATCCGTGACTGCCGGGTCGGCCAGGTCGGACTTGTTCAGCACTTTGAGGCAGGGCCGGTCCCCGCGCAGTTCGGCCAGCATGGGGTTTTCGCTGTAGCCGGGCAGGCGGGCGTCCAGCACTTCGATGACCACGTCCACTTTGCCCATGATCTGGGCGATCTGCTTTCTGGCCCGGTGCATGTGTCCGGGAAACCACTGGATGGACATTCACGCCCTCTCAGCAGGAAGCAATCCTTCCTGAACAAGCAGAGCCGTGGGATCCGGATCCCTGCCCCGGAACAGGCGGAAAACCTCGAGAGGATGCCGACTGCCGCCCAGAGCCAGAATCGTGTCCCGGAAGCGGCGGCCCAGGGCGGGATCAATGCCTCCCGCTTCCGTGAAGGCGGCGAAAGCGTCGGCGCTGAGCACCTCGGCCCACTTGTAGCTGTAATATCCGGCGGCATAGCCTCCGGCGAAAATATGTGAAAAGGCGCAAAGGGAAGCGTCTTCCGGCAGCGGGGGCAACGGCAGGATTTCCTGGGCGATGCGGGCGGCCGTCTCCAGCGGATGCAGTCCCTGCGGGCCGGAAGTATGCAGAGCCAGATCCGTCAGGGCGAAAACCACCTGGCGCAGGGTGTTGGACCCGGCCCTGAAGGTCCGGGCGGCGAGCAGCCTGTCCGCGATTTCTTCGGCCAGGGGTTCCCCGGTGCGGTAGTGGCGGGCCAGCCGGACCAGAACCGGGCGGTGGGAACACCAGTTTTCCATGAACTGGCTGGGCAGCTCCACCGCGTCCCATTCCACCCGCGAGATGCCGGACACGAATCCGTGGGCGATCGTGGTCAGCATGTGCTGCAGGGCGTGTCCGAATTCGTGGAAAAGGGTGGTCACTTCCTGAAAGCTCATGAGAGACGGGGTCTGTTCCAGGCCGGGCCGTTGATTGCAGTTCAGCCAGGCCACGGGCTTGCGCCACATCCGGCCGGGAGCCGCGCAGGCCGCGCTGCGGCCGTACAGTTCACCCATCCAGGCTCCCCCGCGTTTCTCTTCGGGTCTGGCATAGGGGTCCAGATAAAACCCGGCGATTTCTTCCCCCTTATCGTCGCTCACGGCGTAATAGGTGACATCCTCGTTCCAGACGGGCCGGTCGGCCGGCGTGATGTGTATGCCGAACAGTTCCCGGGCCAGCCCGAACATGCCCTCGAGGACGGAGGGTAGGGGGAAATAGGGGCGCAGCATGTCGTCATGCAGTCCGAATCGCTGTTCCTTCAGGCGTTCGGCCCAGTACATGACGTCCCAGGGCATGATTTCTTCGGCCTGACCGTTGGCGGCGGCCAGATCACCCAGGTCGATGAGATCGCCAAGCGCCGCGTCGGTGGCTGCATCTTTCAAGGTGTGCAGGAGCTTCTCCACGCTGGCCACGGAAGGAGCCATCTTGCGGGCCAGGCTCATGTCCGCGAAATCGGCAAATCCGAGCAGTACGGCCATTTCCACACGCAGAGAGAGAATGCGCCGGATCAGGGGCAGATTGTCCCGGTCGCCGCTGGAGGCTCTGGTGATGTAGGCCCTGTATACGGCTTCGCGCAGGTCGCGGCGGGAGGAATGTTGCATGAAAGACAGAAAGGACGGCATGTCCAGAGTGATGGTCCACGGCCCGTCTTCGGCGGTGGCCTCCCTGCCCCGCGCCCGGGACATGGCCGCGGCCAGCTGGCGGGAGGCCTCGGGCAGCCCGGCCGCATCGTTCGGATGAACGAGGGTCAGGGCATAGGACTGCGTGGCGTCCAGTACGTTGTTGGCAAATTCCGTGGACAGGGCGGCCAGTTCCCGGCTGATGGCCGAAAAACGCTCCCGCTTTTCAGGGGGAAGAGCCACGCCGCCCAGTTCCGCGTCGCGGATGAGCAGGGTGATGGTCCGTTGCAAGGCATGGCTGAAGTCTGAAAATTCCGGTCCATCCCGCAGGGCCAGCAGGGCGGAGTAGATGGGTCTGCTCTGGCCCACCAGATTGAGGAAATCCACGACCAGAGGCTGGGCCTCGGCGTAGGCTTGGCGCAGGGCTGGGCTGTTGCGCACGTTGTGCAGGTGTGTGATCAGGGACCAGAGGCGGGCCACACGGTCCATCAGGCGTTCCAGCGGCACGAGAAGGGCGGGCCAGGTCCGGGGGGCGAGGGTTTCCAGCCGGGCCTGTTCGGCCTGACTCAGAGCAATGGCCCGGCGCACGGCGGGGAGTACGTGCCCGGGTTCGATGGCCCGGAAGTCGGGGAAGTCTTCCCAGTCCAGCAGAGGATTCAGGTCGGTCATGGCTATGGCGGCACGGATGCCGGAGGAGCGGAAAGGGCGGCCTGCCGCCCGCGGTCCGCTCCGGGAAACGCTGGCCGGAATCAGTTCCCGGCGTTCAGTTCGGTCTGCACCTGCTGGATCAGTTCCTTGGCCCGCATGAGCTTGTCCTGCTGTTCAGGGGATTCGAGCTGCGTGGACATGTACGATGTCTTCTGACTCATCTCCTGCAGAATGCTGCTCAGCAGGGCGGCTCTGGTTTTGGCGGGCAGGGTTTCCAGATCGGCGACTTTTGTCTCCATGGTGCCGATCTTCGTGTCCAGAGTGGTGACAGTGCTCTTGATGGCGCTCAGATCCTGAACCTGCATGGTCAGAGCCTTGAGATTCCGGTTCAGATGCAGGAAAAATCCCAGCAGAAGAATGATGGCGGCCGCGGAGAGAATCAGGGCGATTCTGCTCATGTCCCGCCCGGTGGTGCCCGTTCCGGGTTCAGGCGGACACGGCGCGCCGCCGGACTCCGGCGTACCGGCCGCCTCGGGGGCGGGAGCAAGCCGGGCCTCCACTTCCTCGTCGGTCAGCCCCTGAGGGCGGGTCAGGGACTGAGCCAATCCGGACAGATCCACCGCCGGTTCTTCCGGCATTTCCACAGGCTCTTCCGGCAGGACTTCCGTCTTTTCCTGAATGGGGACGACTTCGGCCAGCTGGGCTTTCTTGCTCTTGCGGCCGGGAGTGATTTTTTTGGCTGCGCTCAAGGTTTCCTCCATCAGAGTTGAGTCAGGGAGCGGATGCCCACGGCTTTCCGGATTTCCTCCAGAAAGGGGCGGCTCTGGGCACGGGCTTTTTCCGCGCCTTGCAGCAGTGTTTTTTCGACAAATTCCGGATTTTGGACAAGCTCGGCGTACTTTTCCCTGGGCTCCGCCAACTGGGCGTTGACCGCCTCGAACAGGGCCTGCTTGACATGTCCCCAGCCGATGCCCTCTGCGAAACGCGCGCGCATGTCCTCCACCTGTTCGGGGGTGGCGAAAGCCCGGTACATGTCGAAAAGCGGGCAGTTTTCCGTGCTTTTGGGCTCTTCCGGGGCCTGGGAGTTGGTCACGATTTTCATGATCATCTTGCGCAGGCTGTTTTCCGGGCCGAAAAGCGGAATGTAGTTGTTGTAGCTCTTGCTCATCTTGCGTCCATCCAGCCCGGCCAGCACGGACGAGGACTCGTCCACACGGGCTTCGGGCAGAACGAAGAGCTCGCCGAAATGGTGGTTGAAACGCTGGGCGATGTCGCGGGCCATTTCCAGGTGCTGAATCTGGTCCCGGCCCACAGGCACGATATTGGCCCG
The DNA here is from genome assembly GCA_030529235.1 of Pseudomonadota bacterium. Lineage (GTDB taxonomy): Bacteria > Desulfobacterota > Desulfovibrionia > Desulfovibrionales > Desulfomicrobiaceae > Desulfomicrobium. The sequence continues at coordinate 10,829 of JAUMXF010000015.1, read as the reverse complement.
GAACATGAGGATGTCGGCGGCCATGAGGATGGGGTAGGAATAGAGTCCCATGGTCACGCCTTTGTCCGGATCGTCGGCCTCGTTTTCCTGGACGGCGGCCTTGTAGGCGTGAGCCCTGTTCATGAGCCCCTTGGCCGTCATGCAGGTCAGAATCCAGGTCAGCTCGGGAATTTCCGGGATGTCGGACTGCCGGTAAAAGATACTTTTTTCCGTATCCAGCCCCAGCGCCAGCCATGTTGCGGCCACCTCCAGCCGGGAGCGGTGCACCAGCGCCGGGTCGTGGCATTTGATCAGGGCATGCAGGTCGGCCAGAAAATAGTAGGAGCTGACGCCAGCGTCCCGGCTGGCCTCGATGGCCGGGCGGATGGCGCCTGCGTAGTTGCCCAGATGCGGAGTGCCGGTGGTCGTGATGCCGGTCAGAACTGTTGTTTTGGACATAAGGACCTTACAGGAGAGGATTGACGATGGAGGTTCGCACAAAATCGCTGACCGGAGATAAAACCCATTCCAGAATCCCCGCGACGGCGAACGCGAGCAGAATGAGGAATCCGTACGGCTCCAGACGCATGAAGCTCGCGCCGAGGGAGGGCGGCAGCAGGCAGGCCAGAATCTTGCTGCCGTCCAGCGGCGGAATGGGCAGCAGGTTGAAGACGCCCAGTATCGCGTTGATGAAAATGCCGGCCACGGCAATGTTGATGGCCGGGTACAGAAAGTACGCCCATGAAGCGGCTTCAGGGTTTCGGGCCGCCAGTGCCAGCAGTTTCAGAATCACGGCGAAAAGGAGCATGACGCCGAAATTGGCCATGGGCCCGGCCAGGGAAACGTAAAGGATATCCCTTCGGGGGTTGCGGTAGTACGCGGGATTGATGGGCACGGGTTTGGCCCAGCCGATCATCCGGGTCAGGATCAGAGTCAGGGTGCCCAGCGGATCCAGATGTTTCAGGGGGTTCAGAGTCAGCCGTCCGGCGTTCTTGGCCGTGGGGTCGCCCAGCAGGTAGGAAACGTAGCCGTGGGCCACCTCGTGGCAGGTGATGCCGAAGATGAACGGGATGGCCACGATGGACAGGTGCTGAATGGTCTGACTGAAATCGAACATGGCCTGTAGCGGCTAGCACGAAGCCCCGTGGGCGGCAACTTTTTTGACCCGCCGGATCAGCTCCAGCGGGTGTAAAGGTCGTGAGGCAGCCGCAACTGTTCCAGAATGCGCCCGGCGAACTGGTCCAGCAGATCGTCGAGATTTCGCGGGCGGTGGTAAAAGCCCGGGCAGGGCGGCATGATCACGGCCCCGGCCCGGTGGGCCCGGAGCATGTTCCGGAGATGGATTTCATTCAGCGGAGTTTCGCGGGGTACCAGGATCAGGGGACGGCGCTCCTTCAGGGTGACGTCTGCGGCCCGGTGCAGCAGATTGGTCCCGGCTCCGCTGGCGATGGCCGCCAGGCTGGACATGGAACACGGACAGACGATCATGCCCGTGTGGAGCCAGGAACCGCTGGCCGGTGCGGCGCCCACATGGTCGCAGTCGTGCAGAACATGAAAACAGTTCTGGAGTTCTTGCAAGGGGATGGAGGACTCGTGGCGCAGCACTTCTCTGGCCCCATCGGAAATGATGCCATGCAGTTCCACGCCGTCGGCAGCCCTGAGGGCGCGGGCCAGATGGAACGCGTATTCCACGCCGCTCGCTCCGGAAACACCGAGGATGACGCGCCGGTCCGTTTTTTTCTGGTGAATGTCGTCCATGATCCTCCCGGATAGCCGTTGTCTGCCGGTGGGGCGTTTGGGGAAGCGCCCCGTTCGGGAAATCGGAACCCACGGCTAGCGTATGACGGGCCGGCTTGACAAGGCTGTCCGCCCTGCATAAGCAGGCATTCCCGTGCGCAATTAGCTCAGTTGGATAGAGCGTTAGCCTCCGGAGCTAAAGGTCGCAGGTTCGATTCCTGCATTGCGCACCATGAATTCTGGCGGGTCATGGAACTGTTTCTGTGACCCGCTTTTTTGTTGTTGCGAGGAAGACAAACAGACCCACATCTCGGACTATGGATTGATGTTCCGGGTCAGTCTGCGATCCTGAAAAGAAGAAAATGATCAGGTGCAGGTTATTCCGGAATACGCAGCCGGCTCAGAGCCCAAATTCCCCCGGCAAGGATGAGCACGCCGAAGCAGGCGAAAGCCAGCGGAAAGCTGTGGTTCTCTCCGACCCAGGCCAGCAGGGCAGGCACGGCCCCGGCGCCGATCAGGGACGTGCACATGATGGTCAGGGAAACGCCCAGATCATTCGCTGTTTTGGGACAGACCAGGGACAGCGCCGCGAATCCGGGCGGAAAGAAACAGACCACGAAAACCGGCTGCACGGCGAGCATGGCGACGCTCCACCAGAGGGGGCCGTATCCGCAGCACAGTGTGGCTATCCCCATGCCCGCCAGACAGATAGTCATCACCTTGCGGTATCCGGCGCGGCGGATGACCCGGCCCATGAACGGCAGAAAAATGATCGGAAGCAGCCGGCTGGCGCCCAGAAGCAGATTGGCGGTCCGCTGGTCGAGCCCTTTCTCTTCCACCAGCAGGGCGGGAATCAGATTGTACACGCCGATTTCCGCACCCACGGCCAGCACGAACAGCACCGTCACCCTCCAGAACGCTCCACGCCGGGCGATGTCCATGACGTTGCCCAGGGCGGGCGCCACGCCTGGGCGCCTGATCCGCGGTCCGCGCAGGGCATAGAGCAGGGCCAGCCCCAGACTGATTCCTCCCACAATCCGGAGCAGAACCGGCAGGCCGCCGGAGCGCAGACAGACTTCGGCCAGCAGCGGAGCCATGCAGAAGGCCAGATTGGGGGCCAGTTCGTGTACGGCAAAGGCCTGACTCCAGTGCGCCGAGGGCGTGATTTCGGTGATGGTCACCACACCCGAAGGCAGATACAGGCCCGCCCCCGCGCCCATGAGAAAAATCCAGACACAGAACTGCCACAGGGACTGGCTGCCGGCCATGCCGAAAAGGGCGGTCCCGATGGCTGCCAGAGAAACGATGATGGTATTCTTGTGGCCCGCGTACCGGGACAGAAATCCCGCACACAGCACCGACAGGCTGTACCCGGCCGACAGAAAGACAAAGATTTGCGCGGACTGGGCCAGACTCTGCCTCACCTGGACGCTGATGGGCAGAAGCAGCGGGCCGAAGATGCTCCGGGCCAGAAAGTTGTCGAAAAAAACGGCCGTGGCCAGAAACAGGGCGGGCAGGGCCGGCGCGAAGGGCGGAGCCGTATGCGGGGCGGAGTGGTTCATGAATGTCCCTTAACAAGCGGAAGCAAAGGCTGTATGTGTCCGGCCGGTGGAGCGGCCTTTTCTGGTACGCGCTCCCCATGGTGAAATCAACAACGGAGGAAATATCTGTGCTGCGGATTCTTTCGGTTCTGCTGCTGATTCTGGCGGGCGCGTGGGGCGTGCAGGCGTCCGAGCTGACCGACGCCATTCAGAAACGTTACGACACGCTGCAATCCTTCCGGGGATTCTTCGTCCAGACCCTGATCAACGCCTCCAGCCGGGAAACTCAGGAGCGTCTGGGCACCATCGTTTTCGTCCGGCCGCGCTTCATCCGCTGGGAGACGACGAGCCCGGAGCAGGAACTGCTGATCGTGGGCAAGGATACGGTCTGGGACTATTTCCCCGAGGAACAGACCTTGTACCGCTACACCGTGGAGCAGGTGCTCGATTCCAAAACCATGCTCCGTTTCCTGTCGGGCGAGGCCAACCTGAAAGAAGACTTCACGGTGGAGGATCTGGGAATGGACGGCGAATTCCGCCATCTGAAGCTCATACCCAAAGAGCCCGAGCCCAATCTGGTGGAAGGAGAGATCTGGGTCCGCCCCGGACAGGACATACTGGAAAAGATCAAGCTCACGGATTTTTTCGGCAATGTGAACGAACTGGTCCTGAGCGGGCTGGAACTGGACGTGCCTGTGGACCCCAGGGAATTCACCCTGGAGCCGCCCAAGGACGTTGAAATTCTGGACGGACCGGGCGAGTAGATGTTTGTTCCGGCGAAATGCCGCCGCTTACGCCGCTATCCGGTAACGGAGGCGGAAAAAGTCCGGCCCCGGAGCGTGACGTTCCGGGGCCTCGCGTTTCCGGAATGATATCCTGACAACCCGGCGCGGACCATCCGCGACACAACTGCATGTTCAGGAGGTTTCTCATGGACAAGAAGACTGTTCTCGACGCTTTCATGTTCCGCCATGCCTGCAAGGAATTCGATCCCGACGCCAAAATTCCGGAAGAGGACTTTCTGTTCATTCTGGAAGCGGCCCGTCTGTCCCCAAGCTCTTTCGGGTTCGAGCCCTGGAAGTTTCTGGTGGTTCAGGACATGACGCTGCGCGAAAAACTTCTGCCCCATACCTGGGGCGGCCGGGGACAGATTCCCACGGCCAGCCATTTTCTGGTCTGCCTGGCCATGAAGACTCCGCTGCTGCGGCACGACAGCTCCCGTATCGCGGATTTCATGCGCCGGGTGCAGAATCTGCCGGAGGACGCGATTGCCGCACGGATGGAATACTTCGCCAACTTCCAGAAGACGGACTTCCATCTTCTGGACAACGACCGGGCCATGTTCGACTGGGCCTGCAAACAGTGCTACATCGCCCAGGCCAACATGATGACCGCCGCCGCCCTGATCGGCATCGATTCCTGCCCCATCGAGGGTTTTGTCCGGGAAAAGGTGGATGAAGTTCTGGCCGCCGATTTTGGCGTGAATCTGGAGGAATACGGCGTGGCCTACATGCTGGCCTTCGGATACCGGATCAAGCAGCCCAGGTCCAAAACGCGTCAGGCTCTGAACGACATATTGCAGTGGTTCTGATCAGTTCGCCGCCCTCCGGACCGTTTCAGAGGGCAGCGGATTCTTACCCCAGGCGGACCTTCCAGCGCTCCAGCAGCGTGTGCTCGGGGAGCTCCCAAATCCCTTCATGCAGACGCGCCATGCATTCCGCATCGTAGAGCAGTTCTTTTTTTTCCTTCTTGCTCAGACCCTCGGGACCCGTTTTCAGCGCCTTTTCCAGCAGTTTTTCGCGGCGCCGGCGAATTTCTGGATCAAGAGAACGCGGTCCGCGCAGCAGGGTCCGGTGCAGGGCATTGACGCCGGGATCGGCGGCGGCCCTGGCAAAACCGTCTTCGGCCCGCATGCCCAGCGGCAGCCCCTGTCTGTCTTTTTCCTCCAGATATGCTTCGATATCCTGATATTCTCCGGGCTTTTTCGTCTCTTCGGGAGTGATGAAAATCCGCAGGGTGCGGAAAAAACGGCCCACTTCGGCCCGGCTGGTCAGCATGGAGACGGGAATGGACAGCAGCAGGGAAAATATCAGCGGAGAACTCCACCAGAAGAAGACGCGGTTGATCAGAAACAGAGCCGAACCCCAGACAAAGGCCAGCAGGGTGCCGCCGCCGTGGAAGCGGAAGGCGTCCCAGAAGGATGTGCCTTCGTCGTCGCGTTGCTGCGTGCCCCAGCCGATGCCCATGCCAAGAAGCGTCAGGAAAACGTATTTGCTGTGAAAGAGCATGCGTACGGGCGCAAGCAGGGTCGACAGGGCTACTTCGGAGATGATGCTGCCCGTAAGGCCGAAAAAACCGCCGAACAGCCTGCGCCGTCCTTTGAGCAGAATCAGGAAAAAGGCGCAGAGTTTGGGCAGAAAAAGCACCAGCGCCGTACTGGCCAGGAGGGTGATGCCGGGCATGGGATCCCACACCGGCCAGACGGGAAAGAGGGTTTTGCTCTGCATGAAATAGTCCGGCCGGACCAGAGCCTCCAAAATGGCCTCGGTGGTGGACAGGGCCAGAAACAGAAACCAGAGCAGGGCGGAGCCGTAGCTCATGACGCCGTTCAGAAACAGGGCGCGGTGTCCGGGGAAAATGCCCCGCGTGAACACCAGACGCAGATGTTGCAGATTGCCCTGGCACCAGCGCCGGTCCCGCTTGAGTTCGTTCAGCAGGTTGGGCGGCACTTCCTCGTAGCTTCCTTCAAGATCGTAAGCCAGCCATACGGAATACCCGGCCCGGCGCATGAGGGCCGACTCCACGAAGTCGTGAGACAGAATGTCTCCGCCCAGAGGCGGTCTGCCGGGCAGGCGGCCCAGAGCGCAGTGGCGGATGAAGGGCTGGACCCGGATGATGGCGTTATGTCCCCAGAATTGCGCGTCGCCCAGAAACCAGTGATGCAGTCCGGCCGCGTACATGGGACCATAGGCCCGGTTGGCGAACTGCTGGGCTCTGGCGATGAGGGTCTCCCGGCCGGTGCAGGCCGGAGCCGTCTGCAGGATGCCCACGTTCCGCCTGCGCTCCATGATGTGGACCATGCGCACCAGAATTTCTCCGGTCATGACCGAGTCGGCGTCGAAGACGATCATGTAGGTGTAGTGAGCCCCGTAGCGGCGGCAGAAATCGGCCACGTTGCCGCTTTTGCGCTTCAGGTTGATCCGGCGGCGGCGGTAGAAAATATGGCCGTGCGCCCCCAGGTCCGTACACAGACGGTTCCAGGCGGCCTCTTCCTGCACCCAGCGGTCGGGATCGTTCGAATCGCTCAGAATGTGGATATCGAAGCTGTCTTCGGCCCCCAGACGTTGCAGGGATCTCCACACGGCGTAAATTCCGGCCATGATGCGTTCCGGATCTTCGTTACAGACCGGAAAAAGGATGGCGGTCTTGACGTGAGGCCGGATGGGAGCGTCTTCCCCGGTCTGGACCCGGGACACGGCGAAGCGGTCGTCTTTTTTGAGCAGTGTCCAGAAACCGGCCAGGGCGGTCCAGAAGCCCAGGGATATCCAGACGAAAAGGACGCAGAAGGTGAACACGATGGCCACTTCAAGCCATGTGGCTCCCTTGTGCGGCAGCAGGGTGCCCATGACGCTGGCCGCCGCGATGGACGGAACCAGCACCAGCGCGAGCAGAAAAAGACGTCGGCGGGAGGCAACCTTCCGCCAAGGTTCGTTCAGGAATTCACGGCTCATGACAATATTCTTTCTGGCTTGCGGCTGAAATTGTCGGATTCACACAGTGGGAAAGAAGAGACCGGCTCGCTTTTCCACGCGGGCTTCTTCCTTTTGAATCGCGCTTTCCGGGGCGGGAAGCACAATTTTATGGCGAAAAAATTAAAGGAGGACATTAAAAACATGAGGTCTCGTGTTCCCGGCCGGCAGGCACGCCGGAAGAACCGGCGCCCGGCCTATGGCTGATCCGCTCCCAGTGCGTACAGTCCGGCCAGCAGCAGAGCGTACAGAACCATGTCCGCATATGCGGTATTCATGATCCGGGCGGAGAAGGAATAAGCGGGACACCAGATCCTGAGCATGGCCCGCACCCATGGACGGCGGTCCATTTCCTCGGGCTGCATGTGCGATCTGGACAAGGGTGGCGCGGGAATGGCCGCCATGTCCAGCTTCCTTTCCCTGAGGCGGGAATACAGAATGCGCATGCCCCTGGCTTCGATCCGGGTCATGTCTCCGGGATCGCTGGCCAGAAGGTGCAGAGTCTCCAGAGCCAGCTCGTGCCGGACACGTTCAGGCAGGGGCAGATGGCGCAGGTACGTCGAGATGCGGCGTCCGGTAGATTCCAGCCGGGCTTCCAGCTCGGTGGATGACGCTTCGCCACGCACCCCGGTATCGGAGAATGGCCTTGAAATCATAGTTTGACGGCGTACGTCCAGGTTTCGGTCAGCGGGGTGATGCCATGAAGCAGAGTGGCCCGCATCTCCACGAGCGGACGCTTGTCCGGCAGCACCATGGACAGGGGAGAGGCGGCGTCCGGTTCGACCTCGAAGACCAGCCGCCATGTCCCGGCGATGGCATTGCGGTACACACGCTTGTCGCGGAGCTTTCCGCCGGTGCCGATCCAGACATTGGCGTCGAGAGCCGCATCGTCGGGCAGGTCGTCCAGCTTGCCGCCCTCGAACTCCAGAACAAATTTGTGCGAATTGGCTTTTTTTCCCACACCCGTTCGTGTGAACAGAACGCGGCCTTCGGGAGAAGCCACTTTTTTGGGCGCGCACCAGCGGATTCTGTAGGAAAACGGCAGGGATTCGCCTGGTTTCGGCAGGGCATCCGGGGTCCAGAAGGTGACGATGTTGTCGTGAATTTCCTCCGGGGAAGGAATCTGAACCAGATGCAGATGCCCAGCACCCCAGCTGCTGTTTTTGGGTTCAATCCATACGCTGGGTCGCAGATGGTAGCGGGCTTCGAGATCAAGATAATTTTCGTACTCCGTATCCCGCTGCATGAGTCCCATACCTTTGATATCGGGCGCTTTGAAGGCGTTCACCGCCAGGGTTTTGGGATTTTGCAGGGGCCGCCATATCCATTCCTCGTTTTCAAATCTGGCCATGAGTCCGTCCGAGTCGTGCACCTCAGGGCGGAAGTCGTTCATGAGGCGGGGATTGGAGTTCTCCCCGAATACGAACATGCTGGTCAGCGGGGCGATGCCCAGTTTCTTCACGGGTTCCCGGAGAAAAAGAACCGAGTCCACATCAATGACGGTTTCCGACCCGGGCGTGGCCTCGAACCTGAATGCCCCGGTCACCCGCCGGGAGTCGAGGAGGGCGTAAATGGTAATGCTCTTGTCTTTCTTGCCCGGTTTGACGATCCAGAACTCCTTGAAAAAAGGAAATTCCTCGCCTGTGGACTCGGCCGTATCAATGGCCAGCCCGCGGGCGGACAGACCGTATAACTGGCCTTTGGCCACGGCCCGGAAGTAGCTCGCGCCGAGAAAGACCAGGAATTCGTCCAGATAGCTCTTCTTGTTGATGGCGGCGTGGATACGAAATCCCGCATATCCCATGTTCTGGGGAATCTGATCCGCAAAGGTGTTGCGGCCATAGTTGAAGGCCGAAGTGTCGAAGGGCAGCCTGGTTACTTTGCCGGAGTCGACGATATTGATGGCCACAGTCTGATCATAGAAAAGACCGGGATGAAAAAACTGCAGTTCGAAGGGCAGCTTGTCGCCGCGCCAGAGGCTTTTGTCCGGCACGAAACGGATGTCCCGCCAATCGTCATAGGAAATGGACTTGAGTACAGCCGGAAGCTGGCCCTTGTTGTCCACAAAGGGCGCGGACGCCAGATTTCTGGCCAGAGTTTCCACATCCTGCATGCCAAAGGCCGCAGGCTTGGCCAGCGCTACGGAAGGGCAAAGAAAAAATGCCATGACTGCCAGACAGACCCACAGTCCAGGCCATTTTCCATACATCAATACAAGCTCCTCTGAAGTTTGGTATCATGATCGCCCAGCAAATTCTGGTTGTTTCCCCTTGTGCTTTTCAGGATGGTCCGTCAAGGGCGGGCCGCAGTATCCAAATTGGACAGTTGTCCGGCCCCGGAACACAGTCCCGCATTTTGTCGATGCCCGGACCCTTGTCATTGCCCGGATGAACGGATAAGAGCCTTCAGCTTTGACGCGAAATTACAAAATAGGGAAGGGATCTGTTCTTTATGGCCAAGGAAGAGTCTATTGAAGTCGAGGGAGTCGTCGAGGAAGCCATGCCCAACGCCATGTTTCTGGTCCGGTTGGAAAACGGACATCAGGTGCTGGGTCATATTTCCGGCAAGATGCGTAAATTTTACATCCGCATCCTGCCCGGAGACCGGGTCAAGGTGGAGCTCTCCCCCTATGACCTGACCCGCGGACGCATCACCTACCGCTTCAAATAAACATCCCCGCTTTTTTCCGGCGGCATGCGCCAAGGGCGTGTGCCGCTTTTCCGCATGCCTCCTTGTTTGCCTCTGGTCATAACCCGGCTCAAAGCGTAGTCTGGGAGAATCGCTTGGAACCCGGCGGGGTTCATGAACACCCCGGCCCGGACTTGGCCCATTCCGGAAGAAAAGTCAGCCTTTGGATTCTCCGCATGACGGAAATCGACCTGCATACCCACTCCACGGCTTCCGACGGCAGCTTCACACCGGCCGAGCTGGTGGCGGAAGCTGTCCGCCTGCATCTCAAGGCTCTGGCCCTGACCGATCACGATACCATCCTTGGTCTGCCCGAGGCCCGGGCGGCCGGACAGCGGCTTGGTCTGGAACTGATCGGCGGCTGCGAGCTGAGCGTTTCCTGCGATCACGGCAGCATGCATCTGCTCGGCCTGTGGATACCCGAGGAGCCGTCCGTACTGGGCCCGGCTCTGACCCGGTTGGCCGAACTGCGCATCGCCCGTAACAAGGCCATCATCCATAATCTGAACCGCCACGGCATCGATCTGACCTACGCCGAGCTGGAAGAAGCGGCTGGCGGCGGGTCTGTGGGCAGGCCGCATATCGCCGAAATGCTGGTCCGCAAAAATGTGGT
>JAUMXF010000015.1:0-512 GCA_030529235.1 Pseudomonadota bacterium | reverse complement strand
CAGCCTGAACGAAGCTTTTCACAGCTGGCTGCGGCCGGGTACCAAAGGCTATGCGCCCAAGGAAAAGCTCACTCCCGGACAGGCCATGGAGCTTCTGAGGGCGGAGCGGGCCACCATCGTGCTGGCCCACCCCTGCACCCTGAATCTGGACGGGAACGCCCTGGAACGCCTGTTGCGGAACCTGAAAGATCAGGGTCTTGACGGAGTGGAAGTCCATTATTCCATGCACACCCAGGCCCAGACCAACCTGTACGCCCATCTCTGCCACAAGCTCGACCTGCTGCCCAGCGCCGGATCGGACTTTCACGGTGCCTACAAGCCCAACATCGCCCTCGGGCGGGGCAAGGGCGGCCTGCGCGCTTCCTACGATCTGGTCCGGCGCATGAAAGAGCGCCGGGCCGCTCTGGGACAACCCGTGCCCGGCTGATCCCATGTCCACGCCTGAATTACTGGTCCCGGCGGCAAGCTGGACGACCTGCCCGACGATGCGGCTCTCGACGCCAATGTCTGGA
>JAUMXF010000132.1 GCA_030529235.1 Pseudomonadota bacterium | reverse complement strand
ATAGCCTGTTCCCCACCTGATCATAGGTGAAGCTTTCATCCGTCAGGACGGGGTTGTCGGAGCGGATGAGCCGGTCCAGTTTCGTAAGTATACGTGTAGACTCCGTGCTCTCCTTTTTCCGGATATTTCCCGCGTCATCGTATTTATCATGGAGCAGTGAAATAGTTATGCCGCCGGGGGCTCTTATTCACCCGGCGGTCGTTACAGCTATTTCCGGGACCATGTGCCGCCGCTGTCCTGAATCCAGGTCCCGGCGGGTTCTCTGGATGCGATCTGTGCGGCGCGGGCTTGGCCCACAAATTCCGGTGTGGTGTTCTGGCGCGCGGCAATGGCTTCGTACACGGCCCGGCGGTCCTGATTCTCGGCATCGATGACGGCGGCTTGGGCGCGGTCCCCCGTGCGGAACTCCAGAAAGCCCTGATTGTTTTCGCCCACCACACCTTTGGTCTTGAGATCATTGATGACCGGCAGTCGGGCCATCATCCGGTCCTTGATGGGGTCGGCCCACAGGCTCTGGGCCATGAGCAGGACGGCCGCGAAGGCCAACAGAGCGGGAATGCGTATGACGAGTCGCATGATCACTCCTTGTTCAGCTTTTGCTTGGCTTGGTCGATGTCGCCGAAGAAGTCGTCCAGATCCTTCTGTACCCGGACATTGACATCGATGGTGATATGGATGGGTTTGACTTCCACCGGAGCCATCTGCACCTCGTGACGGGTGCTGCAGGCGCCTTGCGCGAGCAAAATGGCGGCCAGAGGGACGAAGAGAACGCGCACATCAGCCTCCTTTTTTCATCAATTCCAAAATGTTACGGTACTCCATGAGTTGATCCAGCGGCAAGCGGAAATTCGCGTGGAGACGGATGCCCTGAAAAGACGAGCCCGGCGACGAGGCCGACACGCGGGCAAAGCCGCCCACATCGCGGTTATAGACGAAGGGCAGAGGCCTGGCCGGTTTGCCGTCCAGTTCGAGGGATACGACCAGTTCACGGTCCTGAGTGTTCATGCGGATTTTTGCCCACTCGTAGGAGAAATCCTTGAGGGCTTCGGCGGCCAGGTCGAGCTGGGCGTACTGTGGAGAGTCCGGGGGCACGCCCGCCGTCAGGATTTCCGTGCCCTGAATGCTCAGCACGCCTTTTTCACCCGGTGTGGAATACAGAAAGCCGTCGTCGAAGCTCAGTAAACCCCCGGCGTAGTGCAGGGGAATGCGCCCGTTGGCCGTGCCGCCGCCCCGCACCTGGGTCATGCCGAACTGCTCCAGGGCCTGGGCCAGTTGCACCCGGTCGCAGTAGAGTTCCACCCGGTAGTCTTCCACAGAGGGATTGATCCGGAAGGCGTGCGTACCCACGCGTCCCCCGGCCCAGTGCAGGGCGCAGCCTTCCACCAGAAAGCTGTGCGGGCCTTCCATCTGGAAACGGATATCGCCTTTTTCCAGGTTCACGCCGCCCAGTTGCAGACGGTCGAAGGTCAGGCGCTGTTCCGGGTCCGAGCGCAGCTCCAGCGCGTTGGCAAAAGACAGGGACGCCTGCCCGCCGTCCAGTACGGTTTTGGTCTGGTCATGGCGCATGGACGCCCTTGTGAGCTTGAGGCTGGCCGGAAGCCGGGGCGCACCTTGGCTCAGGTCGATCCGCGCCGTGGCGTCCAGCCGGGCCGTGCCGGTGATGGCGCCCAGGGCCGGGTTTATGCGGGCCAGATTCCCGGGCAGAGTGATATTCTGACCGGCCTTAAGCTCCGCCCACGAGGCTGTAGGCTCTACGAAATCGGCCTGGCCCCTGATGACCGCGCGAAGACTCGCGGGCGTTACGGAGACGGCACCGTCCAGCTCCAGCCCGCGCGAGTTCTGCTTCAGGTGTGCGGAAACTCTGGCCAGATCCTTGCCCTTCCAGTTCAGATTGCAATTCACATGCCCGGATTCTCCGGTGGGAGCGGGCCAGGCCAGGGGCAGGCGCATGTCCGCCTGGCCGGATACGCTTTTGTCTTTGAAGCGTGCCTTGGCGCTGATCTCTCCACGCAGGGTTCCGTCACGGTCAAAACGCAGGTTCCCCGACACGGGATTGACGGAAAAGGAGGCGCTTTCCTGTTTTCCGTCCAGCCGCCCGCCGGAGAAATTAAGGCGGCCGCTGCCGCCATGGCCGTTCAGGGAGGCGTTGGCATTGACTACAAGTCCGCTGAGGGTCGCTGTGGCCGATTTCCGGGACAGCCGCAGCGGGCCGGGACGGAACACGCCTTCCACGTGACTGTCTTCATTTCCAATGAGTGCGGTGCCATTCAGTACTCCCCCTTCCAACATCGCGTTGACGCCCCGGCTCGGGCTGAATCGCACGGCGTGCAGGTTGGCCGACAGGTCGGCCTTCAGAGTGGTGTTTTCGCGGGCGACATCGAGGCTGCCGTCCACGCGGACGGGTTCCGTCAGGCCCGCTTCCGGGAGCCGGTCCAGCAAGACGCGCCAGCTGCAGCCCGCATGACCGGTATCTGGCCGGAAGCGCAGGTCATGAATTTCGATCTCCACGGGCCAGGGCTGGCTCAGGCGCAGAGGGGCGCTCCGGGCCGTCGCTTCGCGGCCATCCCACCGGGCATGGAGGGCCGTGGCGTTCTCCTGAATCAGATGACGGCCCGCAACCAGCGTCTGGACGGAGCTTAATGTCAGACTGGCGTTGCCGCCGGAAGGAGAGATACCGGCCTGGGCGCTGAGCACTCCACCAAAGAGCGGGAGTTGTCCGGGCACAAGACTGGACAGCGCGGCCACGGACGCACCGGGTATGGCACCGGACAGGCGGAAGGAACTGGTTTCGGGCGAGGCGTCGAGGGAGAACAGAATATCCTGTCCGGCCAGAGCGGTTCGCACGTCCAGCGTCAGGCGCTTTGAGCCGCGCAGCGTGCCGTTCATGGCAAAGGGCGCTTCCAGACGCAGTGTCCGGCCGTTCAGGCTGACCCGGCCATCTGCGGAAATGGCATCGATGTGCGGAAGTTCCGGCGCGGCAGAGTCTTCCTTCGTCGAAGAGACGGGCAGGCCGGGCAGTTTCCAGCCGGAGGCGGTTTCGCGCAGTTCAGCCTCCAGTCCCAGAATATGCACGGAGTCCAGACGCTTTCGCAGCAGGCCGGACAGGGTCCAGTCCGCATGGACGGCGGCGATACGCAGCCCGGAATCCGGGCCGAGGCTGACCACACCCATATCCATGCCGGTCAGTCCCAGGCGGCGGATGTCGGCTTCAAAGCCCGGTGCCTGCAGTGCGGAGCGTACCATCGGCGTGATCAGGGTTTGAGCCAGCCAGGGCAGGGCGGCGTGAAAGGCCAGTAAAAAAATGGCTGCAGCCGCCAGAAGCTTGAGCAGGGTGCGAAACCAGCGTTTCGGGCGGGGCGGCTTCCGGGCGGGGGCTGGATCAGTTTCGGACATGACGCATGCTTACCAGAGGCAGGGATAAAGCCGCAATCGGATTTGGATGACATTCTCACGATGCTGAAGCCCGTGAGGCCGTTATTTGAGTAACGCAGGCGGGTAGTGCTTTTCTGAGAGGAGAAGAGGATGGAATTTTGATCGGGCAATATCGGGGAAGCCGTCCGGTCTGTGGGTATGACTTGTGTTTCTGGACTGGAATCTCATGGCGAGGCTGTCCGAAACACATTTGTGTCCGGCCGGTCCAGAACCATGAGCACTTCCATGTGCCAGGTGCCGGGAAACATATCCAGCAGGACCAGGTCCGAAATTCGCCAACCGGCCCTCAAGAGCGGCCGGGCGTCGCGGAGGGTGTTGACCACGTCGCAGGATATCCAGACCAGCCGCCGCAGGCTGGAGATGGACATGAGGGCCGCGCCGATGTTTTTGGCTCCGGTGCGGGGCGGGTCCAGCACGGCGGCCTGGGGCAAGAAATGCCGGACCGGCTCCCAGGATGCCGGACGGGCCAGATTCGCGCCGTGAAATTCGGCCCGGGCAAGGCCCAGACGACGGGCGTTGTCTGCGCCGCAGTGTGCGGCGGCAGGGGAGCCTTCCATTGCCAGCACGGTTTTTCCCCGACGGGCCAGGGGCAGGGCGAAGTTTCCCGCACCGGAAAAGAGATCGGCGATGCGTCCGAATCCATCCAGAGCGGCCACGACTTCTCGGATCAGTGTCTGGTTCAGTTCCCAGTTGGCCTGAAAAAACGTGCCGGGCGGCACCCGCAGATCCAGATCGAAATCCGGTATGGGCAGTATAAGTCCGCCGCGGCCTCTTTCGGTGAAGGTCTCTTCCGTGGCCGGGCTGGCCGCAATGGTGAAGCGTCCGTCGGGTAGTGAACGCGCGAGATTTTCCATGTCGGCGGCCAGGGGCGGGCTCAGCAGATGGCAATCGGTCAGGGGCGCGAGGTCGTTGCTGGCGTGCCCCATGGCGTGCGGTCGGCCGTTGCGGACATGAATCTGCCCGCGCCAGCGGTAACGCCATCCTCTGGGGGAGGGAATGACGCGCAAACCCGCGAGAACATCTGGCTCAAGGGACCGGCTCGCCGCGTCCCGCAGCATGTCCG
>JAUMXF010000131.1 GCA_030529235.1 Pseudomonadota bacterium | reverse complement strand
CGCCAGTCTCAAACTTTTGGTGGCAAAGAACAAAAAACTGATGGTCTAGAGCCTTAAAAAACAGACAAATTTCTGAGATTTTTTGATGATTTTATCCTAACATTTTGATATTTATGCTATTTTATAGGGAAAATTGCTGCTCAGAATATTGGGTGGATTCTGGAAAAAAGGATATCCTTGCGTGCCTCCGGAAAGAGAAAAAATCGGCTGTGGAAATACAGTGTACACACAGAATTGTCTGATTTTTTAGAAATCTGTCATTCTCTTGTTCAAAAGAAGAAAAGAGAGCAAATTCTGCTTTTTAGGACAGGATTGACCTGAGATAAGGATATGGTTTGTGTCTTCACTCCTGAAGCATATTATTTTAAGCTTTTGGGCACATTCCATGGACTGGCTCGATATTTGTTAATGGCCGAGGCACAAGAAACTCAGTTTGCCCGATGCCAAACATCAACCCGCTTTTCTGGAGGAGAGCATACATGGCCGCAAAAAATATGAAAACCATGGACGGCAACACCGCCGTCACACATATCGCCTATGCGCTAAGCGATACGGCTGCCATCTACCCCATCACTCCGTCTTCCACCATGGGTGAGATTGCGGATGAATGGGCCGCCCAGGGGCGCAAGAACATTTTCGATCAGCAGGTGCTGGTGCGGCAGCTCCAGTCCGAGGCCGGGGCCGCCGGAGCGGTACACGGCTCTCTGGCTGGTGGCGCGCTGACGTCCACCTTCACGGCGTCTCAGGGCCTGCTGTTGATGATCCCCAACATGTACAAGATTTCCGGCGAGCTTTTGCCCGGCGTGTTCCATGTCAGTGCGCGGGCCATCGCTGCTCACGCTCTGTCTATTTTCGGAGACCATCAGGATGTCATGGCATGCAGGCAGACTGGTTTTGCCATGCTGGCTTCCAGTTCCGTGCAGGAGTGTATGGATCTGGCCCTGGTCGCCCACTTGGCCAGTATTGAATCGAGTATCCCGTTTCTGCATTTCTTTGACGGATTCCGTACTTCCCACGAGCTGCAGAAAATTGAGGTCATCGACTACGAGGACATCAAAAAAATCGTCAATTATGACGCCATTGCGGATTTCCGCAGCCGGGCCATGAACCCGGCCAACCCGACCATCCGGGGCACGGCCCAGAACCCGGACATCTACTATCAGGGACGGGAAGCGGCAAACGTCTACTATGATCAGGTGCCTTCCATCGTAGTCGAGCAGATGAAGAAGGTAGCCTCCATTACCGGCCGTTTCTACAAACCTTTCGACTATGTCGGTCATCCGCAGGCGGAGCGGGTCGTCGTGGCCATGGGTTCGGCCTGTGAAACCATCGAGGAAGTGGTGCGCCATCTTCTGGCGCAGGGCGAGAAGGTCGGTCTGGTCAAAGTGCGCCTGTACCGTCCCTTCGTACCCGAGTTCTTCCTGCAGGTACTGCCCGCCACAGCCTCGGTCATCACCGTGCTCGACCGCACCAAGGAACCCGGCGCCAAGGGTGATCCGCTGTACAAAGATATCTGTACCGCCTACATGGAGCGCGGCGAACTGCCGGAAATCGTGGCCGGACGCTACGGCCTGGGTTCCAAGGAGTTCACCCCGGCCATGGCCAAGGCCGTCTTCGACAACATGATGGCGGCGGCTCCCAAGACGCATTTCAATGTGGGCATCGACGATGACGTGACCCACACCTCTCTGGACGTGACCGAGTTCGCCGACACCACGCCTGAAGGAACCATTCAGTGCAAGTTCTGGGGATTGGGCTCCGACGGCACGGTGGGTGCGAACAAGGAAGCCATCAAGATCATCGGCGACAACACCGATCTCTACGCCCAGGGCTACTTCGCCTACGACTCAAAGAAATCCGGCGGCATCACCGTTTCCCACCTGCGTTTCGGCAAATCGCCCATCCAGTCCACCTATCTGGTCAACTCGGCCAATTACGTCGCCTGTCACAAGGACAGTTATGTGCATACCTACGATGTGCTGGAAGGCATCAAGGATGGCGGCACCTTTGTGCTGAACTCCGCCTGGAGCACGGAAGACATGGAAAAGGAACTTCCCGCTTCCATGCGCCGGACCATCGCCCGCAAGAAGCTCAAATTCTACAACATCGACGCCGTGAAAATCGCCGAAGCCGTGGGACTCGGCAACCGCATCAACATGGTCATGCAGACCGCTTTCTTCAAGCTGGCCGACGTCATGCCTTTCGAGGAAGCGGTGGAATTGCTCAAGAAGTCCATTAAGAAAGCCTACGGCAAGAAGGGCGACAAGATCGTCAACATGAATATCGCGGCCGTGGATCAGGCCATGGAGAAGCTGTTCGAGGTCAAGTATCCCGCGTCCTGGGCCGACGCCGTCTGCGAATGTTCCGGGGAAAAGGACGTGCCGGATTTCGTGAAGAACGTCATGCGCCCCATCCTGGCCCAGAAGGGCGACAATCTGCCCGTTTCCGCCTTCGAGCCGGACGGCCTCTTTCCGGTGGCCACTTCCCAGTATGAGAAGCGCGGCGTGGCCATCAACGTGCCCGAGTGGATTCCGGAAAACTGCATCCAGTGCAACCAGTGCGCCTTTGTTTGTCCGCACGCGGCCATTGTTCCGGTGCTGGCGACGGAAGAGGAGATGGAAGGCGCTCCGGAAACCTTCGACACTCTGGACGCCATGGGCAAGGAGCTCAAGGGGCTCAAGTTCCGCATGCAGGTCAACACCATGGATTGCCTGGGCTGCGGTAACTGCGCGGATATCTGCCCGGCCAAGAAAACGGCTCTGGTCATGAAGCCTCTGGCCACTCAGACCGGCCGTGAAGTGCCCAACTACGACTTCGCGGCGACCATTCCCTTCAAAGACAAACTCATGCGCCGCGACACGGTCAAGGGCAGCCAGCTGCAGAAGCCGCTCATGGAGTTCTCCGGCGCCTGCGCCGGTTGCGGGGAAACGCCTTATGTGAAGGTGCTGACCCAGCTCTTCGGAGAGCGCATGATCATCGCCAACGCCACGGGCTGCTCTTCCATCTGGGGCGCGTCGGCGCCCACCACGCCGTACACGGTCAATGCCGACGGGCACGGCCCGGCCTGGGGCAATTCCCTGTTCGAGGACGCCGCGGAATTCGGCTATGGCATCCAGATGGCCTACCAGCAGCGCCAGGCCAGGCTGGCCGATCTGGTCGGCAAGGCTCTGCAGAATGAACTGCCGGAAGATCTTGCCGAAGCCTTCAAAGGCTGGCTGGAGAATCGTCATGACGCGGAGAAGTCCAGAGAATACGGGGATTCCATTGCCGGCATTCTGTCCTTCATGAACCGCGACGCTCTGCTGGATGAAATCTACGCCTCGGAGGACCTGTTCACCAAGAAATCCATCTGGATTTTCGGCGGCGACGGCTGGGCCTATGACATCGGCTACGGCGGGCTGGACCACGTGCTGGCCTCCGGAGAAGACATCAACGTGCTGGTCATGGACACGGAGGTTTACTCCAACACCGGCGGCCAGTCTTCCAAGGCCACGCCGCTGGGCTCCATCGCCAAGTTCGCGGCCGCGGGCAAAAGAACGGGCAAGAAGGATCTGGGCCGCATGGCCATGAGCTACGGCTACGTCTATGTGGCTACGGTGGCCATGGGTTACGACAAGCAGCAGTTGCTGAAGGTGTTCCGCGAGGCTGAAAGCTATCCCGGACCGTCGCTCATTATCGCCTACGCGCCGTGCATCAATCAGGGCATCCGCAAGGGCATGGGCAAGACGCAGCTGGAATCCAAACTGGCCGTGCAGTCCGGCTACTGGCCGCTGTACCGCTTCAATCCGGCTCTGGCGGATGAGGGCAAGAATCCCTTCAGCCTCGATTCCAAAGCTCCAGACGGCAGCATGCAGGAATTCCTGGCCAACGAGAACAGATACGCCCAGCTGGAGAAGATCGCTCCCGAAGCTTCCAAGGAATTGCGCGCCCAGATTGAAAAAGACTACCTGCAGCGTTTCGAGTTGTATCGGTATTATGCCAGCCGGGAGACAGCTCCTGCCCCCGATGCGGGCGAACCGGTGGCCGCAGGGGGTGCCGGAGAGGGGTGCACATTGACGGCTACGGCCGAGCATTCCGGAGCCACGGCTTCCGGAGCTCCCTGCGACGATGGCCGTGCCGGAAAATAGGTAAAAGGCACGCCGCCGGGCCGGGACGGGGGGAACCTTCCGGCCCGGTGGCCCATTCATCGTTCAACTGGAGGGATATATGTCGATTCCTGTCTTGGCTCTGGTGGCTCTTCTGCCCATTCTGGTGGCTCTCGTTCTCATGGTTGGTATGCGCTGGCCTTCGACCAGGGCCATGCCGCTGGCCTGGCTTGTCTGCGCCATGGGCGCTTTTTTCGCCTGGAAACTTCCTGTTTCGTATATCGCCGCCCTGTCCCTGCAGGGTATCGTCGTCGCCATCGGCGTTCTGATCATCGTTTTCGGGGCCATCCTTATTCTGTACACCCTGAAGCAGTCCGGCGGTATGGAAACCATCCAGTACGGCATGCAGAACATCAGCCGCGACCGCCGCATCCAGGCCATCATCATTGGCTACATGTTCGC
>JAUMXF010000130.1 GCA_030529235.1 Pseudomonadota bacterium | reverse complement strand
TTGGTCCGGCCCCGGCTCGAGGTATTTACGCAGAATGCTCAGGATCTCCGGATAGAATCCTTCGGGGAAGGGTAGCCCCAGAACATTTTCCCGGGCCAGCAGATGGGCTCTGGTGGAGCCGAACACCGTGGAGAAGATGACGCTGGCGGTGAGTCCGGGGTCGAGGTCCGGCCGGATGGTGCCGTCGGCCAAACCCTGTTCGATGCAGCCCCGCATTTTGTCCACCACCCGCCGGCACACGGCCAGAATCTCCGAATTGTCGGCGGTGACAGTGTGGGCCAGGAAGGGAGAGCAGCGCAAGAGCGTCAGAAAGCCGGTTTCCTCCGTGGAGAATTTGAGGATGCATTTGGAGAAATTGAGCACGCTGCTCAGACCGTCCGAGGAGTAGTAGAGGCTCTCGTCGATTTTTTCCAGCAGCCCGGTCAGAATGTCGATTTCCACCAGCTGGAAAAGATTTTCCTTGCTCCCGTAATGGTGGGCAATGAGCCCGTCGGCGATACCCGCTTCCTGGGCAATGCGCTTGTAGGTGGTTTCGGCGTAGCCCAGCTCTCCGAAAAGCCGCTTGGCGGTTTCCAGAATGCGTTCCTTGTTGCCCGTCATCGGCCTCTTCTCCTTTTTCTCCGCATATCCGGCCCGTCTAATCAGGACCGCGCATCTCCGTCCACCATTTTTCAGTATTCCCCCTGTGTGCCCGCTCAATATCTCGTCTGTTCAATTCATTTTCAAGATGCTTTAACGGTGCGTATTTTCGCTCTTTTTTGCCGTTGACGGCGGCATGTTCTTCCTTTAGTGCCCGCTCTCATATTTTTCCTGAGCGGGTGCTCAGAATGGTTTCGGTACCTGTAACGGCAGGCATGGGAGGAGCTATGCGCGCAAGTTGGAAAGTGTGGGGACTGGCCTGTATTCTGGTCTGTGTGGCAGCGACGGTCTGTTCCGCGGCGGGGTTCAGCATTTACGAATGGAGCGCCCGCGGCAACGCTCTGGGCGGAACCCTGGTGGGCCGGGCGGACGATCCGTCGGCGCTGGCGTACAATCCGGCGGGCATCACCCAGCTGGACGGCGTGCAGGTCATGGCCGGTTTCACGGCCATTCGTCCCGTGCTGGACATCAGAACTGTCGGGCCGGAAGGGGATAAATGGACCACTTCGGAGCGGGACGCCCTGTGGATGCCGCCCCATGCCTACGCCACATGGAAGGTCAACGACCGCTACAGTGTGGGCCTTGGCGTTTTCTCCCGCTTCGGCCTGGGCTCCGTCATCGACGAAAAATGGCCGGGCCGCTATAATTCCTACCGCGCGGTCATCCAGGCCATCTCCATCAATCCCAATGTGGCGGTAAAGGTGACGGACCGGCTGTCCGCCGCTTTCGGGGTCGAGGCCATGCATCTGAGTTTTCTCAAGGAACAGAAGATCAATCTGGGCCGGATCAATCCTCTTCTGCCCGACGGCGACAGCAAAATAGATGCCGACGGCTGGAGCGGCGGGTTCAATCTGGCCCTGCATTATCAGCCCTGTGACTACGCACGTGTCGGTCTGACCTATCGCGGGCCCGTGCCCATGAAGGTGCGCGGTACGGCCGAATTTTCCGACATCCCCTCCATGGTGCAGGCCGCCGGACTGCTCCGGGACTCGGACGCCAACGGCAAGGTCACTCTGCCCGATTCCGTGGCCCTGGGCGTTACGCTCTATCCCACCGAAAAGCTGAGCGTCGAGCTGAGCGCCATGCACACCTTCTGGAGCAAGTACAAGGAACTGCGCATCAGCTACTCCGATCCGGTCATTCCCGGCCCCGGCGGAAGGCGGCTCGACCAGACCGTGCAGCGCAAGCATTGGAAGGACGTGTGGCGGCTCGGCGTGGGCGTGGAGTACGCCGCGCTGGACTGGCTCGATCTGCGCGCGGGGTACGTCTACGATCAGGAACCGGTCCGGGGGGACTACATCGATTACATGGTTCCGGCCAACAACCGGCATCTGTTCAACGCCGGCCTGGGTTTCCACCGGAACAACTGGACCCTGGACATGCACTACACCTACCTGATGATCGAGGACCGCGACATCAAGGCCCGTTTGGCCGAAGGCGTGCACAAGGGCGAGATCAAAAACGCCGACGCGCACATGGTCGGCCTTTCCATCGGCTACGCCTTCTGATCATCCGCATATTGCCATATGTAAAAAGGCCCCGGATTCGGGGCTTTTTTTGTGCCTGCGAAAATGCCTTTTCCGAAGGAATCGGCTTCACGCCTCTTGCAAAATTTTTTCGTGCCCGGCAGGTTCGCGCCGTAATTCTCTGCGGAGGGCTTCGGCGTTGCGCTATTATATTTTTGCCGCTCTATTCGGTTTCATCTGGCTCGTGGCCGCACCGGACGCGCCATGGACCGGCGGATGGATTGCCATTGCCTGTCTGGGACTGTTTTGTGCGTATCTGCTGCGTCGCATCGACCGGCAGGAAAAGAAGCTCGCCGCTCTGGAACGCAGCCTTCTTGCCATGAGTAAGGAGAAGAGGGTGCAAATGCGGACGGTTTCGCCGCCCACCCTCCGGACGCCGGATTCCCTGCGGGACACTGCTCCTGCCCGGCCCGGTGTTTCCCGGCCGGAACCCGAAGAGGTTTTCCTCTTTTCGCCGGAAGAAGAAGTGGGCGTGGCATCGCCGGATTACGCCGCTTTGAAGCATCCTTCAGTGGAAAATCCGCTTCATAGATCGGAAGATACCGCCGCTTCCGACATACCCCGCCACACGTCGGCTCCCCGTACGGAACCGGCCGGGGAGATTCCGGAATGGCTCGAAACCATTCCGGGCCGGGTCAGGGGCTGGCTGCTGGGAGGAAATCCCGTGGCCAAGGCCGGCTTGGTGATTCTTTTCTTCGGCGTGTCCTTTCTGCTCAAGTACGCCGTGGACAGGCAACTGCTTCCCACTGAGGTTCGTCTAGCCGGAGCGGCTCTGCTGGGGGCGGGGCTGCTGGTTCTGGGCTGGCGGCAGAGGGAAACCAGACGGCTTTACGCCCACCTGCTTCAGGGCGGGGGCGTGGGCATTCTCTACCTGACCGTCTTCGCGTCCGTCCGGCTGCTGAACTTTTTTTCTCCGCTCACGGGCCTTGTCCTCATGACGGCTGTGGTGCTTCTTTCCGGGATACTGGCGGTCTCCCAGAATGCGCCGAGCCTGGCCGTTTTCGGAACCGCAGGCGGGTTTCTCGCCCCCATCCTGATGTCCACGGGTCAGGGCAACCATGTGCAGCTCTTTTCCTATTACGCTCTGCTGAACACCGGCATACTGGGCATGGCCTGGTTCCGCAGATGGCGGTTTCTGGTCCTGCTGGGATTTTTCTTCACTTTCGGCATCGGTACCATCTGGGGCGTGCTGGCCTACTCTCCGGAGCGTTTTGTCTCCACGGAGCCTTTTCTGGTTCTCTTTTTCACCATGTACAGCGTTATTTCCATTCTTTTCGCCTGGAGCGGGCTTTCCGGGGAGCGCGACCGGCTGGACAGCATGCTGGTTTTCGGGCTGCCGCTGGTGGTTTTCAGCCTCCAGATGCACCTTGTGAGCGACACGGAAATGGGCGGGGCGTACAGTGCTCTGGTTCTGGCGCTGTGGTATCTGGGTACCGCCGTCCTTTTCCGGCGCGTTCGGGGGCCGGAACTGCTGGCCGAAGCCCATCTGGCTCTGGGCGTGATTTTCCTGTCTCTGGCCGTGCCTCTGGCTTTTGACGCCAGATACACGGCCTCCACCTGGGCGCTGGAAGGCGCGGGCATGATCTGGATCGGTCTGCGCCAGAAACGGCTGCCGGCCCGTCTATTCGGCATATTGCTGCACCTGGGCGCGGTTCTGGCCTTTTTCCGGGCCGGACCGGAACTGCCGCTGGCCGCCATACATCTGCTTCCGGGGCTTTTTCTGGCCGTGGGCGGGCTTTTTTCCCACTGGTCCTATGAGCGCTTCGGCGTGGATATGGATCCCCGCGAGCGAGCGGCCGCCAGCGTGCTCGGCATCGGCGGCATCCTTTGGTGGTATGCTTCCTGGGCGGGCTGGATCTGCGGCCTGGAGTACGGGCACAGATTCATCGCAGGGCAGGGTCTGACCGCGGGCAGTCTGGCCGTCTGGATTCTTCTGTATTTGCGTGCGGGCTGGACCATGCCGGGATATGTCATGGCCCTGAATCTGCCTTTCGCGTTTTTTTCCCTGGCCCTGATCTGGCCGGATCATCCCGGATCCCACTGGGGCTGGATCGGGTGGCCGCTGGCCTTGGCCGCACAGTATGCCGCCCTGTATGTTCTGGAGCGGGATCGGGACCGGTTGAGGGTGTCCTGGCTGCATGCCGGGATGCTCGTTCTGCTGGCCCTTCTGGTCGCCGGGGAAATCCGGTGGCAGGCGGACCGGCTGCTGGGCGTTCCGGTATGGACCGGTTTTCTGACTGGCCTTGGCGGTATGGCCCTGCTTCTGGGAACCGCGTTCTCCCCCGCTCCGGCCTGGCCTCTTGCGCGGTGGCGCGCATCCTACATGTACGGAAGCGTCTTTCTGGTCGCGGGTCTTGGCGCGTACTGGCTGCGGCTGTGTATCGAGAGTGGAAACCCCGTATTCATGCCCTATGTGCCGGTACTCAACCCCGCTGATCTGTTTC
>JAUMXF010000014.1 GCA_030529235.1 Pseudomonadota bacterium | reverse complement strand
GTTTACCTGGCGGCTTCAATGATTTGGATCAGATAGTTTGCAAACACACCCTAGGCGTCTTCAAAACCGTCTCCATCCTGCAAGCTTTCTCCAGCCCTCCATTTCCCTCGCCAGCCAAAATTCGTGCGGCGCATGGCCTGGCCAACGGCGGTCCCGACTCTGGCCTTTCGTACACGGGCGCGTATTCCTCCTTACGGCCTGATCGCAACCGGTCCGCTCCAGGCGGGCAGACCGGCAACGCATCCGCGGCCCTTGCCGATGAACCAATCGTCAAAAACATGTCCGCCGTGCAGAAATTTCCCGATACGGCCGGACGTCTCTCGAAGGAAAACAGCCTTCGAAAACATGGATCCCGTCCGATACAGAGCAGCTCTCACTTTCCGGCCCGCGTGAGCATCGCTTCAGCCGCCGGAGACAGTTGAACACGCTTATTGCATACGCTTTCCCCGCGAAACATGTCCGCGCCGGTTCTGAACTTTTTTGCCTGTCCGGGCGGGGCGGTTTCCGCAGATTTTCTCCAGGCCATGTGCCAACAACTCCTCACGCATAAGCGAGAAAGCCCATGTTCACCTCGATCCGTACGAAGCTGCTGCTCTCATTCTTCACGACAATCCTTGTCACGACGTGTGTACTGTGTGTTGTCGTCGGTGTGGCCGGCAGGGAATCGGCCATTGAATCCTTCTACGCCTCGTCCCTGAAAGAAATGGGGCTCATCGAAAGCGCCATCGACATATTCTTTGACGGCGCCAGAGAAAGCATTGCCGTTCTTTCAAAAGCGCCCGCAGTGCGCGCCGCGGACGACTCCATCACCTCCTATGCCGATACGCGGGCTGCCGATCGTGGGGAGAACTCCGCCAAAGGGCGCACGGAAGTGGAGATGAAAGAACTTTTCTCACTGTTGCAGGAAGGGCACCCCGAATACGCGGAAATCTACATGGGCACCAAATGGGGTGGATTCACATCATCTTCCGCCAACGACGTGCCCTCCGGGTTCGATCCCCGGGTCCGCCCCTGGTACAGGCAGGCCATGAACGCTCCGGGGCAGGTCGTGCTGTCTCCGGCCTATCTGTCCTGGACGGGCAGCCCCGTGGTGGCCTGCGCCATGACGGTCCAGAATGCGGAGCGGGAACCGGTCGGCTGCGTGTCCATCGATGTCAGCCTGCATTCCCTCACGGAACTGATTCACAATACGCCCCTCGGGGAAACGGGCTATGTGCTTCTGGTGCAGGGGGACGGCACCATTCTGGCCAATCCCAGGCACGAAAAAATGAACATGAAGAAGATGAGCGAGACCGGTGTGCCCACGCTGGCGCAACTCCACGCCATGAAGGAAGGGCGGGCCGAAGTGGAGATGGACGGCAAGGCATGGTACGTCCAGATGCATCCCCTCAAGGGCGTGGACTGGAAACTGATCGGCATCATGGAGAAAAACGAGGTTCTGCGGCCCTTCACGTCCATGCTCAAAAAGATGCTCCTCGCCGGTCTTGGCGTCGTCATCGTCATGTCCATCGTAAGCGCCCTGCTGGGCACCCTGCTGATCAGACCCGTCATCGCCATGACAGCAGCCGTCAAGGAATTCAACGGGGACCTGACCAGACGGCTGCCGGTCAGCACCAGAGACGAAGTCGGAGAACTGGGGCGCTGGCTGAACCGCTTCTTTGAACAGCTCGAACGCATGATCGGCGAACTGAGCGCCAGAACCAACAGCCTGAAGCTTTCCTCCGCCGGCCTCAACTCCATGGCCACGCAGCTGGCGGACAACGCGGCCAGTGCGGCCAGCCGCACAACCCATGTGGCCGAGGGCGCGGAACGCATGAACAGCAACATGAACTCCGTGGCGGCGGCCAGTGAGCAGGCCTCCACAAATGTCAATGCCGTCGCCGCTTCCATGGAGGAAATGACCGCCACGGTCCGGGAGATCGCCTCCAACTCGGAAACCGCCCGGGATATCGCCCAGAAAGCGGTGGCCGAAGTCAACGGAACGGCCGGGCGGGTCGATCTGCTCGGGAACGCGGTCAACGAAATCGGCAAAGTCACGGAAATGATCACGGAGATTTCGGAGCAGACCAATCTTCTGGCCCTCAACGCCACCATCGAGGCGGCGCGGGCGGGCGAAGCGGGCAAGGGTTTCGCCGTGGTCGCCAACGAAATCAAGGAACTGGCCCGGCAGACGGCCCAGGCCACGGGAGAAATCAGGAGCAAAATCGAGACGATTCAGACCACCACCGGCGACACGGTCCATGAAATCGGCCAGGTCGCCAAAGTCATCGGTGAAGTGAATGAAATCGTCTCCGTCATCGCGGCGGCGGTGGAAGAGCAGTCGGCCGCCAGCCTGGAGATTGTGACCAACCTGAAACAGGCGTCACAGGGCATTCAGGAGGTCAATGAAAACGTGGCCAACACCTCTCTCGTGACCGGAGAAATCTCCGCGGACATCGGGGATGTCAGCGGGAGCGTCCGGCAGGTGCATGACGTCTCCGTACAGGTGAACACTCAGGCCCAGGACCTGTCCGACCTCTCCGAACGGCTGGAGCGGCTCACCGGGCAGTTCAAAACCAGCCCGCCGAGTTTTGACCTCGCCAAGGTCCGGGCCGCGCATATGCAGTGGCGTACCCGGCTGGAGGCGGTCATCAACGGCCATCAGGAAGCCGATCCCGACTCTGTGGCTTCCGACCACGAATGCGCCTTCGGTCAGTGGCTGTTCGGGCCGGACGGTCAGCGGCTCACGGACAGCCCGCATTACCCCGGACTGGTGGAACACCACAAACGGATACACGACTACGCCCGCCAGATCATGGTCTGCATCCGGCAGAATGAGCGGGACAAGGGTGTGGCCCTGCTGAAGGAAATGGAAAAGACCCGCATGCAGTTCTTTGAAATCCTCGACGCCTTCCATGCCCAAAGCACCTGGAAGAACTCCGCCGACTGACGCGCCCCGAGGCGGTGGAAGCGGCCGGACGGCAAAAGGCCGGCCTCGTTGAACGCAAAAAGGCCCGCGGTTTTCCACGCGGGCCTTTTTCTTTTCGGCAACTCCGGGATTACCCGGAGGAGTTCATATGAGCCGGGTTTTTCGTCAATCCCGCACCTCGGGCCCCTTCTGGTACAGATCGGGATCAATACGCAACGAGGAGATCAGCTTGCCGGAAAGGGCCATGAGCTTGTACGCGGCGATGTGCTCGTTGACTCTGGCCGTCACCAGCTGGCTGGCGGACTGGAATACCTCGTTCTCGGAATCCAGCACGTCGAGCAGGCTGCGCTGGGCAACGCCGAACTGTTCCAGATAAATCCCCCTGGTGCTCCGGTTGAATTCCACGGCGCTCGTGTATTCCTGCACCTCATTCAGGGCGGAATGGTACAGCGCCCAGGTGGCCCGGGTTTCATCCGTGACGGCCAGCACCAGATCCTCACGGTCGGACTGGGCCTGCCGCATCCGGGCCCGCGCCGCCTTGACGGCCGCCATGTCCGAACCGCCGTTGAAGAGGTTCCAGTTCAGACGCAACATGGCGGCGTTGGTCATCTCCCACCGGTCCTGATCTTCCACGCCGTCCTGATAGGAAGAGGACAGTTCGGCGTAAACATACGGATGATAACTGGACTTGGCGATGTCCACCCGCTCGCTTTCGGAGTTTATGTCCTCGGCGGCGGCACCAAGCTTAGGATTGCCCGAGGCCGCCTGCGCGGTCATTTCTTCCAGAGTGTTCGGAAGCACTTCCCCCGGATAGGGCTCAAGGGCGATCTGCCCCGGAAAAACGCCGGTCAGGCGCTGATAGTCGGAGAGAGCGGCCTGAAGGCTGGCGTGAGCCTTGGAGAGAGAAGCCTGAGCCATGGCCAGCCGGGCCTGGGTCTGCTTCACGTCGGCGGCGCTGCCCGCTCCACCCTTTTCCCGCTCCTGCAGGGAAGAAAGGATGGACTTGTGGGCCTGGGCGTTTTCTTCGGCCAGAGCCAGCAGTTCCCGCTGCCGGTACACTTCCAGATTGGCGATAATGGCGTCCAGCGCCAGGGATTCGGCATTATCCAGGACCCGGTGGTCAAGAGAGGCCAGACGGGTCTTGTCCAGACGCACCTGTCCGAACCCGTCCCCGCCGTCGTACAGGCGCTGCGTCAGAACGGCGGAGGCTTCGGTGCGGCGGTCCCAGTCGTTGTCGCGATCTTCGGCACGGGTCAGCCTGCTGCTGTGGGCATCCGTGCCGATGCCGCCCCGCACATCGATCCGGGGATACCACAGACCCCTGGATTTTCTCAGATCGTGCTCCACGGCCTCGCGGTTATGTTTGATCATCTCCAGCCGGGGCGCGTACCGGAGCGTATCAACAACGGTCTTGTGTATGGTGATCTGGTCCTCCGCCAAAGCGGCTCCGGGCAGCAGACAAGCCAGTACCAGCGCGGTCCCTATTTTCTTCAACATCACAGCCCCCTTGGCAGCAGTTTCATTGATTGATTCATCGCACGTTAATGTACTGTAACAATGGATAATTATCGTTATCCCAACGGGCTTACGTTCGCAACAAAAAAGGGCATTTCTGCCCTTTTTTGTCAGTCCTGACATCCTGAAACACAAGCCACAATCAAGGTATTTCTCCGTGATACAAAGGCGTCAGCGTCAGCGTGGCGGCATCGGTGGAGCCGTCCGAGTCGGTTATCTGATACGTGATCTTGTCCCCGCCGTTCTGAGGGGCGTCGTACACGGAGATATGGGTCAGATAGAAGGATGAAGAGTGACCTCCTATGCCTTCTGGCATAGGAGTGCTGTTGTCCGCCCACTGGCCATCAGTGGGCATGGCCCGGATACCGACATAGGCCGCGGCCTTTGCCACACCGTCAATCTCGAAGGCGCGTATGGCATTGTCCTTGAAATCCTTCACCTCGAAGAACTCACCGCCATTGTCGTCCGTCCCGATCAGGGTGCCATTCTGGTCGTAAAGATCCAGCACGAACTGGTCGTCGTCTTTTTCGTAGCCGGGGGCCGTATTCTGAGTCAGACCAAGCTTGATGAAAGACCGGAGGCCGCCCAGATCGACGACAAGGCCCTGGTCCCATACAGATACATACGGCATACCAGGCAAAGACGGCCCCTTGGAAAAGAGAAAGTCAATGGTCGCCGCGTTGTCCATGGAGCCGCTTATGCCGGTCTCCCCTACCCCCAGGCCCGAGGCACTGGAATGCACCGTGCCACTGAACGTACCATTCTTCGCATCGCCCACCGGGCTGCTGTCATGCACGCCGTCCGCCTTGATCTTCAGCTGCGATATATCTGATTTATCCTCGGAATCATACAGCGTGTTCCATAAGTCGGGTTTAAGCACAACCTTGTATGTGTAGTTCCCGTTGGTGTCTTCCCAACGGAACTGTCCAGACTTCAGGGCTTGCCATTCACCGATTTTAAGATCATTAAATTCCGAAGTTCCCCCTTCTTCGCCAACATGCCAGCCTCCGACTCTCAACGGCGTGTCTTTACTAGGATCATCCGCACCACCTGCACCCACTCCGTCAATAACATTGCCCGTCACCTCAATGTCTGGAGCCGTCACTGAAAAGCGATGCAGATCATCATTGGCCACAGGGCTGGTATCCTTGACGGTGATGGTCAGCGTGGCAGTGTCATAGTCTCCATCCACGTCTTTCAAAGTATATTCAAACAGCTCTTTGATCTCTCCATTTGAATGATCCAGATGGTCCGGCGGCGTGTATGTATAGTCTCCTGTACTGAAATTGAACTCCAGTTTTCCGCCTCCCGGCGTATTAAACGTCTGGATCGGCTGGCCGGAATTAAACACATGTGTCACACCATCGACCTTGATCTCCGTGATTGTGGCGCCATCCACAACAGTATCACTATTGTCCAGCACATTGCCGGAAACGGGAGATGCGCCTTCTCTGACGGTGTTGTCGTCGGGTTCTGCCACCGGAGCGGCATCCGCCACGTTGATCGTCAGCGTGGACGGATGCGTGCCTCCGCCGCTATCCGTAAGGATATAATTGAATACTTCCGGCAAGGGATCGGAACCCGAATGGTCCGCACTGGCAGGCGGGGTATAGGTATAATCGCCGTTGGCCCTGATCTCCAGCAGTCCACCCATGGGAGTGTTGATGACAAGCGTTCCGTTCTGCGGCACAGGCTGTCCGTCAACACTGGTCAGCACCGTGCCGGTAAGAGTATCGTTCGTGAAGAGGTTTCCTTGAACAGGCGGGTCACCTTCCGTGACATTCTCCACGTCCGGCAGCACCTCCGGCGCGGGAGGCTGGGGAGGTTGCGGCACAACATCCGTCACATCAATGGTCAAAGTGGACTGGGCTATGTCCCCGTCGCGGTCAAGGAGAGAGTAATTGAACACTTCCCGCGCAAAGGTCCCGCCCGCCGGATCGACATTGGCCGGGGGCGTATAGGTGTAGTCACCATTGCTCTGAATCCTGAGCACACCGCCCAAAGGCGTATTGATAACAAGCACCCCGCTTCCATCAAAGGTTTTGCCGTCGAAGGTGGCCAGAACCGCCCCGTCCGCCAGAATGTCGTTGCCCAGAATGTTCCCGGAAACGGCGCTCCCGCCCTCCGGTACGGTATTGTGGTCGGGGTTCGCCGCCGGAGCGGCGTCCGCCACGTCGATGGTCAGCGTGGACGGGTGCGTGCGGCCGCCAGCGTCGCGCAGGGAATAGTCGAACACTTCCCGCAACGGGTCGGAACCACTGTGATCGGCGCTGGCCGGAGGCGTATAGGTGTAGTCGCCGTTATTCTGGATCCTGAGCACGCCGCCCAGAGGCGTCTCGATAACGAGCACGCCGCTCTGGTCAAATGTTCTGCCGCCGAAGGTATCCAGTACGGCCCCGTCCGCCAGAACATCATTGCCCAGAATATTCCCGGAAACCGGATCACCGCCCTCCCGGGCAGCATTGCGGTCGGGATTTGCCTCGGGGTCGGCATCCGTCAGGGTGATGGTCAGTGTGGAGGAAGATTCGTCTCCGTCAACATCACGCAGGCCATAGCTGAACACGTCTTCCAGCCCGGCCGAAGGATCTGCCCCGGTGGGCGGCGTGTAGGTGTAGTCGCCGTTCCGGCTGATAACCAGCGTTCCGCCGATATCTGTGACAATGGTGATGGTGCCGTCAGGGCCGAATTCCCGCCCGCCGACATGCACAAGAGTCGCACCGTCGGCCAGGGTGTCGTTCCCCAGAATGTTTCCGGAGACAGGAGCCCCGCCCCTGGGCACGGAATTAGTATCCGGCCTTGCCACCGGCTCGGTGTCAAGAATGTCCAGAGTCAATGTGCCCGTGCTCGTGCCGCCGGGGCCGTCCAGAGTGTAGACAAATTCCTCGGGCAGGGAATCGCCGCCGGAATGGTTGAGAGATTCGGGCGAGACATAGGAAAACGCGCCCGTGAGAAAATCCACGGTCAGTTCACCGCCCCGCGCCGAATCAATGACCAGAACGGATTGTCCGGCTTCGGGCGTGTATGTGACGCCGTTATGTGTGACAGAAGCAAGAGATGCGCCGTTCAGGGTATCGTTGGCCAGAAAATTGCCCGTCGTGGTGACACGGCCCTCATACGCCGACGCACTGCCGCCGGCGGCGCTGGGCGCAAGACCGGACGCGTCCGTTCCGCGGGCCCCGTCAAGATCATTCTGACGCTCGAAAGGAAACTGCCGGGGATCCAGCCCATCCAGTTTGTGCACGCCCAGAATGGTCTGGCCCGGGTCATCCTGGTATTCGCCCACGCCGCTTCCCTGCCCGCCGCCATCGGCATCCGGGCCGGCGGCCGGCTCGACATCGCCACCGCTCAAAGAAGCCAAGTATTCCTGAACATTCAGCACCGTGCCGTCGGCAAGAACGATGTTCGGCAATGGGGCGGTCCCCAGTTCCGTAAAATCGAGAACGATCTGCCCGTCATCGGGAAATGAAAAGGCAATCTGCCGTCCGTCGGCCTGAATGTCGGCCGTACTCAGATCAATATCAAACACGACATCCTGACCCTGCTCCACCCGGACAAGCATACGCTGTCCCGGTTCCGGCCGGGCCGTGATTCTTTTTTGAGCCATAGTGTTTCCTCCTTCATTCGTCGTCAGGCCACCGCCTGATTACTGCCAGTCATGTCAGACTGTTATTCCTCTTCCACCTGCTCCGCATTCTGCGCTTTTACAGCACAAGCATCCGCGCCGCATGCTCTGAACTTCTGGAAGATTTGATTGATTGCTGCCTCTTTGCGGTCCGGTATGTTGTCATCATACTTCAGGGTCAAGTATGAAAAAATGAAAAAGCCCGCCAAAAGGCGGGCTTGTACTTCAAACCGGGTCAAAGGCGTTATTTACTGACGGCGGCGGACCAGAACCAAGCCAGCCAGGCCGGAGCCCAGAAGCCACACTGCGGCAGGCACCGGAACCGGAGCGGCATTATACGACATGCCTCCATAAGACCAACCGTTGGCGTCCGTATTCGGCCCGAACAAAACTTTCCGGAATGAGGCAAGGGTACTGCTGCTGATGGTGAAAGTCTGATAGAATTCAAAACCGCCAGTCATAGAGAACGCAGACAATGAGTGACTGAACTCCTCGCTCCGCCCCAAATCATCAAAAACCGTAATCAGCAGTCTCTCAGGAGCAGCCATGGCATTGACCATGCCCACAGTGAACGTAAAATCCTTTGCCGCCTGATTCAGCAGAAGCGCCACCGGCCCCTGAGCGCCCCCTCCAATATAGTTGCCTACGAATCTGGCGCCCTGCCAGTAGAGCTCCTCCGACACCCCCAGAGAGCGTCCCTGCGCGCCGCTCAACGTCCCACTGGCGTCAAAACCCACGCCGATCTGGGCGGAACCAGCGTTCATTACCCCGGAATACGAGCCAACACCCGGCAAATCGACGCTTATCGCAGCAAAGCTGGTGCCGGCAAAAAGCAGCAAACTCAAAACGGCAGCCATGACCATTGTTTTCTTTCTCATAAACCCTCCTGTTCAGGACAAAATCTGTCCACTATATTTTTGGAACTGTTTTTTCCGACATATCCCTAAAAAAAGACTGGTCAAGCATGATTATATGCCCCACACTTTTGTGTGACACGGGACCTGCTCCAGCGACAGACGGACAGCCCATACCGGCCGAAAAATCCCGGCAGGCTGGCCCGCCATATTTTTTGCATGTCAATATTCTGTTTCCGGCTCGCCTCTCCGCCGCCCGGAACGTTATTCTTGCAAGAGGCAAGCCGCAGGCATAATCTTTGGAAGATATTCCCGGCTCCCGAAAGAAATACAGCAGTACATTATTATGAGCGATATCCAGACACCGGCAAAATCCTCCATCAGGGTGAGCGTCACCCAGGATCAGCCCATCCCCCGGTCCGCCGCCGATTGCGCCTCGTCCACCCCTCCGCTTCTGGGATGCCTGTCCATCGTTTCCAGACTCATGGGCAAGCCGGTCAGCGTCACGGCCCTGGAAACGGGTCTGCCCTGCACCCAGAGCGGCCCCACGGCATACGCCTGCATCCGCACGGCCCGCCGCGAAGGCCTGGACGCTCAGATCGTGCACAGACCGCTGGAGAAAATCCCGGCCCTCAATCTGCCCTGCATCCTGCTCCTTCAGGGTGAAAACGCCTGCGTGCTGACGGAGCTGCGCAAGGATTCGGCCCGCATCATCATGCCCGAAAATCCGGACACGCCTTTCGAGACACCGCTGGAAAAACTCCGGGAAAGCTACAGCGGCTATGCCGTCTTCGCCCGGCCCAAAGCCGAACTGGAATCCTGGACCAGGGAACTCAAAATCTTCGACACCAAGGCGTGGTTCTGGGGCACCATCCTGCATTTTCTGCCCATCTACCGGCACGTGATTCTGGCCTCGGTATTCATCAACATCCTGGCCATCGCCTCGCCCGTGTTCACCATGAACGTCTACGACCGGGTGGTGCCCAACAACGCCCTGGAAACCCTGTGGGTTCTGGCCGTCGGCGTGGCCGTGGCTTTTTTCTTCGATTTCGCCCTGCGCAATCTGCGCGGCTATTTCGTGGACGTGGCCGGGCGTAACGCCGACATCCTCGTGGCCAGCAAGCTCATGAGCCACGTCCTGTTCATGCGCATGGACCACAAGCCCGGGTCCACAGGCGCGCTGGTCAACAACATCCGGGAGTTCGACTCCCTGCGCGAATTTTTCAGCTCCACCACCCTGCTGGCCATGGTGGACCTGCCTTTTCTCGTCCTGTTCATCCTGGCCATTGCCGTCATCGGAGGCCCCGTGGCCGTCATCCCGGCCGTGGCCGCGCCCATCGTCATCCTCGTCGGGCTGCTGGTTCAGGGGCCGCTCAAACACTTCATCGAGACCGGCTACAGGGAATCCACCCAGAAAAACGCCCTGCTGGTGGAGGCCGTCAGCGGTCTGGAAACCCTGAAGACCAGCCGGGCCGAAGGCCCCATGCTCGGCCGCTGGGAACAGATCATCGGGCAAGGGGCCAGGTCGTCCATCCGCTCCAAGGCCATCAGCACCTTTTCCCTGACCTTCACCCAGTTCGCCACCCAGATCGTGTATGCCGGCGTCATCATCTGGGGCGTGTACCGCATCGCCGAAGGGCAGATGACCACGGGCGGCCTCATTGCCTGCTCCATTCTGGTAGGCCGGGCCATGAGCCCTCTTGGGGCCGTGGCAGCCATGCTGACCCGGTTGCAGCAAAGCCGCATGGCCCTGAAGAATCTGGACGTGCTCATGCAAATTCCCGGAGAACGGCCGGAAGAGGTGCGCCATACCGCGCAGCGCGACCTCAAGGCCAGCGTCACCTTCGAGGATGTCAGCTTCAAATATCCGGGAGCCCTGACCAACAGCCTGTCCCATGTCAGCCTGCACATCGCCCAGGGCGAGCGGGTGGCCATTCTGGGCAAGATGGGCTCGGGCAAGACCACCCTGGGCAAGCTCGTCACCGGCCTGTACACGCCACAGCGCGGCGCGGTGAAGGTCGGCGGGCTGGACATCCGCCAGATGGATCCGGCCGACCTGCGGGCCAAAATCGGCTACATGGCCCAGGATAACTTCCTTTTTCAGGGTACCGTACGCGAAAACATCACCCTGGGCGCCCCCCAGGCCGGGGACCAGGCCCTGTTCAAGGCCTCGGCCATCGCCGGAGTGACGGATTTCATCGGGAGCAATCCGGCCGGATTCAACCTCCAGGTGGGCGAGCGGGGGCTCAGCCTGTCCGGCGGGCAGCGTCAGGCCATAACCATCGCCCGCGCCCTGCTCCTGAACCCGGATATCGTCATTCTGGACGAGCCGAGCAGTTCCATGGACATGGGCGTGGAGGCCATCCTCAAACTCCGTCTGACCTCGGCCCTGCAGGGCAAGACCCTCATCCTCGTCACCCACCGGCCCACCCTTTTGTCCCTGGTTTCCCGCGTCATCGTGCTGGACGAAGGGCGCATCGTCGCCGACGGCCCGCGCGACAAGGTGCTGGGCGAACTGCAGAAAAACCCCGGCGGAGGCGGAAATGCGTAAACGCCGCTATTCCGAAGAAGAACTGGGATTCATGAGCGAAGTGGACGCCGCCATGTACAACCGTGGCCGCGGCGGAGCTTATGTGCTGTCTCTGACCATCTGTCTGCTTCTGGCCTCTTTTCTGGTCTGGGCGCACTTCGCCATACTGGATGAAGTGACCAGAGGCATGGGACAGGTCATTCCCTCCCAGCGGGTACAGGTCATCCAGAACCTGGAAGGCGGCATTCTGGAAGAGACCCTGGTGCGGGAAAACCAGATCGTGGAAAAAGGGGACATTCTGGTGCGCATCAGCAATGAACTGGCCCAGAGCACCCTCAAGGACATGGCCAGCCAGGCCCTGACGCATCAGGGGGCCATCGCCCGGCTGCATGCCGAAGCCACCGGAACCGATCCCGATTTTTCGGAAGAACTGAAGACCAAGGCCCCCAAAGTCATCGCGGACCAGATGGCCATTTACCGGGCCCGGATGGACCAGCTCGAACAGGAGCTGAAAATCCTGCGCAGCCAGCACACCCAGCGGGTACAGGAAGCCAGCGAGATGAACATCCGCCGCAACCAGGTGGCCAACGACCTGAAGCTGGCCCAGGAGCAGCTCAATATCGCCAGGCCGCTCATGGAGAAAAACGTGTACCCGAGGGTGGAGTACCTGAGTCTTGAGCGCACAGTCAGCTCGTTGCGCGGCGACCTGCAGACCCTGAACGTGAGCATTCCCCGCACCCAGCAGGCGGCCCAGGAATTCAAGGAACGCCAGAACCAAAGGCTGGCCGAATTCAAGGCCCAGGCCCTTCAGGAAATGAACCAGCATCAGGTGGAGCTCAATTCCAAGCTCCACGCTCTGTCGGCAGGACAGGACCGGGTCACCCGTACCGACGTGCGCAGCCCCGTGCGGGGCACGGTCAAGCAGGTCATCCTCAATACCGCGGGCGGCGTGGTCAAGCCGGGCGAGCCCATTCTGGAAATCCTGCCCCTGGACGACACCCTGCTCATCGAGGCCAACATCAAGCCTGCGGACATCGCCTTTCTGCATCCGGGACAGAAGGCCATGATCAAGATCACGGCCTACGATTTTTCCATTTACGGCGGTCTGGAAGGGTCCGTGGAGCAGATCAGCGCGGACACCATCGAAAACCAGAAAGGCGAGAGCTTCTACAAGGTGAAACTGCGCACCCAGGCGGCGGCCATCACCTACCGGGGCGAGACGCTGCCCATCATTCCGGGCATGACCGCCAGCGTGGACATTCTGACCGGCAAGAAGAGCGTGCTGGACTATCTGCTCAAGCCCATTCTGAAAGCCCGGCAGAACGCCCTGCGGGAGCGGTAAGGCATTGCGGGCGGCTGTGCCGGTTCTTGCGGCGCTTCTGGCGGCGGGCCTCTTTTTTCCTGCGCGGGCCTGGCCGGACATGGCGGCCGTGCGCCTGTTCCAGAGCGCGTCCTTCCGGGGCAGCTTCGACGCTCTGCCGAAATGGAAAAGGGTGCTCAGGAAAGCCGAAGGGGAAATCAGGCGTTTTCAGACCTGCTCCGGCCAGTGTCCGCCGGGCGCGGCCAGCTGGCGGCGGATCATGGCCCGCGCGCGGGACCGGCAGCCTCTGGAACAGATCAGAATGGTCAACGAATTCTTCAACAAGTGGCCCTACCGGCTGGATGAAGAGGCCTACGGTGCTTCCGACTGGTGGGCCACACCGCAGGAATTTCTCAAGATATCGGGAGACTGCGAGGACTACGCCATCATCAAGTACTTCGCCCTGCGGGAACTGGGCTTTGCTCCCGGCGCGCTGCGCATCGTGGTGCTCAAGGACCGCATCCGCAACATCGGGCACGCCGTGCTGGCGGTGTTTCTGGACGGCGAGGTCCATGTCCTGGACAACATGACCGACATGGTTTTCCCGCACACCAAGTACCGGCACTACGTCCCGCAGTATTCCCTGAACGAGACGACCCGCTGGAACCATATTCCCCTGGTCAAGAAACCCTAATGGAGACGGGCACATGACAACACCGAAAAACACCGGTTCGGGCGGCGGAAAGTCCGAACTGATCATGGGCGCGGCCATCATCGCCCTGATCTTTGCCGCCCTCATGACCTGGGTGGGATGGAGCATCCGGACCAAACAGGCGGAACTGAACGAACAAATTCAGGAGCGCCTGGAGCTTCTGGCCAGAGGCAGAGC
The DNA here is from genome assembly GCA_030529235.1 of Pseudomonadota bacterium. Classification (GTDB taxonomy): domain Bacteria; phylum Desulfobacterota; class Desulfovibrionia; order Desulfovibrionales; family Desulfomicrobiaceae; genus Desulfomicrobium. The sequence continues at coordinate 19,726 of JAUMXF010000014.1, read as the reverse complement.
CGAAGTGTTCACATCCTGGCTTTCGGGTCTGGAGCAGCAAAGCGAGCGGCTCATCTCCTCGGATCTGTTCCGCCTGTACGCCACGGACATGGACCTCATCGACGCCGACCCCGGCTTTCTGATCACCGGAGCCATTCCCGAAGGCCGGGAGCACGACCAGATGGCCCAGCTGGCCGACCAGTTTCCCCTCATGCACCGGACCTTCGCGGACTTCACCTCCTTCGCCGGATTCCTGTCCGGGCGCATCGTACACCGCAGCGGACAATCCTATATCGGCTCCGGCTCCCGGCTGCAGCCCCTTTCACCGCAGCAGGCGGCCTCCGTCAGAAAAACCTTCGCCGCCCCCATGACGCATTTTTCCAGCCTGCGCCAGGAAGACACGGGCCTTGTGCTGGACATGTTCGTTCCCATCATATCCACGGCCCAGGATGAGAAGGACGAGAAAAAGGCCGCCGCCGTGGTCATGCTGACCAAAAGCGCCAACACCGCCGTAACATCCGTTCTTTCCAACACTCCGCTCTCGGCCAGCGGCGAACGGACCAGAATCATGCAGACGGCCGGAACCGGATTCCAGGAAATTGTCCCCTGGCAGCCCGGAGGAACGACCCCGCTGGTCATGCCCCTGCCCCTGAACGACGCGAAAGAACTGCCCTTTGCCCGGCGCGGTGGCGCAAACGGCGAAGTCTATTCTCTGGGAGTGAAACTGCCGGACATGGACATCTGGATCGTGCAGGAAGTGGACGCCCGGGAGGCCACCCGGACCCTGCACCAGTACGCCCGCGTTTCCGTGCTCATCGCCACGCTCATCGCTCTGGCCATCAGCCTGCTTTTCGGCCTGATCTGGTGGCGCACCATGGGCAGAAAGCACAGAGACACGGCCGAAAGGTTCCGCACTCTGGCCCAGGAGCTGGAAAAGCAGCGCAATTTTCTGGACTCCATCAACGACACCATCCCCGACTTCATCGCCGTCAAAAATCTGGACGGCGCCTATACTTACGCCAATCCGGCCCTGGCGGAAGGCGTGGGCAGGACGGAGGAAGAGATCCACGGCATGGATGATGTGGCCCTGTTCGGATTCGACACGGGCAAACGCCTGGAGCAGTCCGACGAAAAAGCGCTGAAAACCGGCGGCCCCGTGACGGCCACGGAACGCATCTATCTGAAGTCTCAGCTCCACCACTTCCAGATCACCAAGGTGCCGCTCAGAAACGACCAGGGCGAACCCGAGGGCGTCATCGCCGTGTTCCGGGACATCACGTCCATGATTCAGGCCGAGGAGCGCAAACGGCAGGCCGTTTTTCAGACCGTGGAAGCCCTGGTCAAGGCCATCGAATTCACAGACCCTTACCTGGCCGGACATTCGGCCCTCATGCGCGAGGTGTCTTCGCTGCTGGCCGACAGCCTGCACATGTCCGCCGAGGAAAAATCCACGGTGGAAATCGCCTCCAACCTCTCCCAGATCGGCAAAATCTTCGTGGATAAGGCCGTCCTGACCAAGGCCGGACAGCTTTCCGATATGGAAAAGGAGCTGATCCGCAAGCACGTGGAACATGCGGCGGAGATCCTGCGCCAGATCAATTTCGATCTGCCCGTTTTCGAGGCCGTGGTGCAGATGAACGAACGGCTGGACGGCAGCGGATATCCCAAGGGCCTGCACGGCGAGGAAATCGGCCTGCACGCCAGGGTGCTGAGCGTGGCCAACAGCTTCTGCGCCATGATCCGCCCCAGAGCCTACCGTCCGGCCATGACCGTGGAACAGGCGCTGGAAAACCTCCGGGCGTCCGAAACGAGTTACGACCGGCGCATTGTGGACGCCCTGCGCGCGGCCATGGGCACGGTACAGGGGGACAGGGTGCTGCAAAAGACCCGGGAGTGACGGAAATCCGGCAGAAAGGAAAAATTGGCAGGATGTGACAAAAAAGGGGCACCGTGGCGTGCCCCTTGACGTTTACACTTGTTATTTTCTTTTGAAGAATCTTCCCAGCCTGCTGGAGAGCCAGCCTTCATCGGTACTGCGTTTTTTCCGTTCGAGCATGGCCTTGACCGCCGGAACATAGTTGGCGTCGTCTCTGCGGATATGGTTGAAAAGCCAGCCGTGCAGCAGGCCGTGCAGTTCCGCGGTGATGTTTTCTCCGCTCTTGAATCTGCTGTGAAACTCTCCCACCCGCTGCACAAAAATCTGGTGCACCTTCTTGTGCGGGTTGAAAAATTCGTACCCGGCATCCTCCATGAGGGTTTCCTCGAAGGCGAAATGGGACATGGTATAGTCCACAAGCTCGTCGATGACATTTCCGGCCTCCGCGCTGGGGCGGAAAGGATGCTGCGGCCCCATTCCTTCGAGGGCATTGATATATTCGAGGATCCTGCGATGCTGCTGGTCAATGATATCGATGCCTGTGTTCAGGTCGTCCTGCCATTCCAATCGAGCCATATATCCTCCGTATGAAAAATGGATACTCAAGTTTCCAGCGGCATCGGGACGGCCCGCTGTTTCAGAAACGTCCCGGCATGCGGCAGACGTTTCCCTGACAAACCGGATTCATAAAACCGGATCCCCTGCCCGCGCGTTCATTGAGTGTACACTCCGCTCCCGAAAACCGGGCTGTGCCGGAAAATACGACAGTCCGGACTCTTTTTTGCGCATCTAACCAATGTTTTTAGAGAACGGCGGGTCCCGGGTCAAGACGTCCGCGGCAAGCCCGGAGAAAAGCAAAATACATGCCCCATAATCATGCCCGGAAGCATTCATCGCTCTCTGACGAACCGGTTTCCCCACGAAATCACGGTACATCCTCCGGCAGAAGGGAATATCTGGCGGAACGCACCCGCTCCAGATCTCCATCGACCCAGGAGAAACGAACGGCCCCGTAGCGGGCCGTGGTCAGCACGCGCATGCCCTGTTCCTCGCACGCGGCCACGACTTCGGGATGGGGAAACCCGAAGCGGTTGTCCGGCCCGCAGGCCGCCACGGCCCAGCCCGCGTTCACCGCTTCGTACAACCTTGGGGAAAGACCCGATCTGGAACCGTGGTGCGGCAGAATCAGCACATCAGACTGAAGAGGCGCGCCGCCCAGCAGCATTTCCCTCAGCGCCCGGCGCTCCGCGTCGCCCGGCAGCAGAGCCAGTCCTTTACCCCGCCAGACCAGCCGCAGCACCAGGGAAGAGTCGTTGCTTGAAACACCCCGATATTCACGGCCCGGATGCAGCACTTCCAGCCACAGACCCGGCTCTACGGAAATCCTGTCTCCACGGCGGAGCACGCGCACGAAGGTCTGGTTCCGGTCAAGAAAACCTCTCAGCCGCCGGGAATCCTCTGTTTTATCCAGCAGCCCCGTCCATCCGAAGAATCCCACGTCAAAAGTATCCAGGATATGAAACAGGCCGCGTGCGTGATCCGCGTCCATATGCGACAGAAAAACCATGTCCGCCCGGGGCGGATGATTCCAGGCCAGAGCCGGTCCCACCACCGCCCGCCCCGGATCGTAATCTGAGCCCCAGGCTCCGGCTCCGTCGAAAAGCAGGGTCCGGCCTGCGGCCGTCCGCACGAAAACGGCCTGACTCATGCCCGTGTCCAACACCGTCATCTCGATCCGGGAGGTCGCGGAGTTCAGCATTTGCCACGCAGCCGGAGCCGAAAGCAGCATCAGGCCCAGACCCAAAAAAGCCAGGCATCTGCCCCTGGATGGTCCTCGATGCGCCAGCAGCGCACTGGCCGCCACGAGCGCGGCCCAATAGCCTATAACTTCTACGCCGGATGGCCGCAGCACGGCCACCGCGTCGAGCCATCCACCCCTGTCCAGAACTTCCAGGCCGAAAGCCAGAGAGTCCACCGTCCACCCGGCCATCCAGAAGCACGCGCCCGCGCCGCCATCCCAGAAAAAACTCAGTACGAGCCCAGCGAAACAAAACGGCAGAGTGACCAGACTCAGTACCGGCAACCAGACCAGATTGAGAAGAAGGAAAGGCGGAAATTCGGAAAAATAGAGCGCCTGCACCGGCAGAAGGAACAGATTGGCGCATACGGTCACGGCGGCGAGAGTGAGCGGGAACATGACCGGAGGAGGAATTTTTTCCCGCAGCCGGGACAGGTTGAAAAGGGGCAGATACAGGACAATACCGGCCACGGCCAGAACCGACAGTTGCAGACTGACATCGTGCACTGCGGCAGGGTCCGGCAGGACGAGCAGACAGATTGCCCACAAAAGCGAGTCCTGCAGACTGTGCCGCATACCGGACAGCTGGTGCGCGGCCATGACCGCAAGCATGAGAAAAGCCCGTTGCAGGGACGGGGCGAACCCGCCCAGCCACAAATACACGGCCGCCACGGGCAGGGCCAGGACAAGGCCCAGCTTCTGGCGGGGGATACGCAGCAGAACCGGTGGGCGCATGGCTCCCAGCACCCAGGCCGCGCCGAATCCGAAAGCGGCCGCAAGCCCCAGATGCAGCCCGGACAAGGCCAGACTGTGCGCCAGTCCGGCCCGGCGGATGCGATCCATGAATTCCGTCTCCAGCCGCAGCCTGTCCCCGAAAAGCAAAGCCCGGACGGCCGCTCCGCCGCCTTGCGGCAGCAAGGTTTCAATCCGGGCCATCAGCCGGGACCGTACGGAGACATCCCCGGACCACCCGACTCCCTCGTCTCCACGGGAATACGCGCGGTGCCAGACATTCTCCCGCGCCCAGAACCTCTCCGGGCTGGACAGGCCGAAATTCGCCCGGCCCTGAAGCTTGCGGATACGCAGCCTCGCCTCAAACCGGCTGCCCGTCCCGGGCGGGGCCGACACGCCTTCCAGCGTCCAGAGCAGCCGTCCCGGCAGGAAGTCTCCGGAATCCGCATCCCGTACCTGTCCGGCGACGATGTTCACCCTGCCGCCGGGATACGTGCGCACCTCTTCCACCACACCGGAAACCCGCACCGTGGCATTCCAGAATTCCTCAGGCGGGTTGTGGCCGTTTCCACCCACAGCCAGTCCGAGAAGAAATGCGCCCCCCAGAAAAAATACCTCTTTTCCCCGGGCGGAAGCCAGCCCCAGAAGCAGCAGAGCCAGACAGGCGCTCCAGAAATACGCGGCACCCAGCAGACCGCACGCATATCCCAGAAAAAGCCGCTGCCAGCCAAGCAGCGCCAGCGGGCCGGAAGGATGGATGCCCGGTACCGTCCGACGCGGCGGCGCTTTAACGTTCACTCCAGAAAGTGCCCGGCCACCCAGCACGTCTGCACCACCTTGCCGCCAGCTTCGTTCAGGACAAATTCGATGTTTCCTCTTTCGTCCAGCCGGGGTTCGCATTTCTCGTTATTCCACAGAGTCAGCCAGCCCGGCCCCCACTCGGAATACGGAAAAGGCAGCGCACCCACGCGGTAGAGCCGCTCCACCGTCCAGCCCGCGCCTTCCAGAGCGGACGCGTGCTCGCGCATCCAGGGCAGAGAGCGCTCTCCGGCTCTGGCCAGATCGCGGGAAACAAGAGGATGTTTCAGCAGCTCCCGCGTGTTATCCAGTTCTTCGATAAAAGACATTTCATCCCTCCTCGCAAAAAGATTTCCGCTGAAAAGAGTCTCCCTGTCTGGACAAGATTCAGGGAGAGCGGCACAACCGGCACCGGCCGCCGCACTCCAGAGCCGTGCGGCCGCACTTTCCCGTCAACAGCATCACGGAGCGAGCATGTTTTCTCCCATGTCCGTCGCGGAGCGCGTCCAGCCGCTGGATCCCGCCTACTTCAAACAGGCTCAGGCCCATCTCGACACGCAGACCAAGCCCCAGGGCAGCCTCGGCACGCTGGAACATATCGCCTGCCGTCTCGCGGCCATCCGCCAGGGGTCTCCGCAGGCCGACCCGGCGCGGATCTATACCTGCGCCGGGGACCACGGCGTGGCCGGACAGGGCGTGAGCCTCTTTCCGCAGGAAGTGACCCGGCAGATGGTGGAAAATTTCATGCGCGGAGGCGCGGCCATCAACGTGCTGACCCGTACCGCAGGAGTGGATCTGAAAGTGGCGGACGCGGGCTGCCTGGGGGGCGGATTTCCCGATCATCCCGATCTTGTCCAGTGCAAGACGGCTCCGGGAACGGCGGATTTCACCACCGGCCCGGCCATGACCCGGCAGCAATGCCTGCAGGCCCTGGAAAACGGAGTGAACCTGGCCCGGCAGGCCCATGCGGACGGCATCATCACTCTGGGCACCGGCGAAATGGGCATCGCCAATACCACCCCGGCCACGGCGCTGTTCTGTGCCTATCTGGGCCTTTCCCCCGCCTCCATCACCGGCCCGGGCACCGGCCTTTCCGAACGGGGCGTGCAGCACAAAGCCCGCGTCATTGAAAATGCGCTGGACCTGCATGCACAAACCATCTCCTCCGCCGACCCCGTGGATATTCTGGCGGCCCTCGGCGGATTCGAGATCGCCACCCTCGCGGGCATGATTCTGGGCGGCGCAAGCCTGCGCATGGCTCTGGTCATCGACGGCTTCATCTCCACCAGCGCCTTTGTCGCGGCTCATGCCATCTGCCCTCTGACCAGGGAATACGCCTTTTTCTCCCACGCTTCGGCCGAGCCGGGCTTCAGGGCGGTCATGGACGCCCTGAAAGCGTCCCCGCTTCTCCAGTTGGGCCTGCGTCTGGGAGAGGGCACCGGCGCGGCCATGGCCATTTTTCTGCTGCGCTGCGCGGCCAACATTTACAACGAAATGGCCACATTCGACACGGCGGGAGTGCACAACGGGGCGTGAGCGCCTGTCCCGCCCGGGACCAAAGCTTTTCCCTCACCCGGTATTGACGAAGCGGGAAAAGAGCAGCACCGGAAGACAAACAGGAGGCCGATATGGATCAGCTCACGCACATCGCCGCCATCATCGCCCTGACCATGGGCGCGGCCTGGGCCAGCGGCATCAATTTGTACGCGGCCATCTTCATGCTGGGCATCATGGGCATGACCGAAGGGGCGCAGTTGCCTCCGGACCTGGAAATCCTCTCGCATCCGGCCGTGCTGGCGGCGGCGGGATTCATGTATGTCGTGGAGTTCGTTGCCGACAAGGTGCCAGGCGTGGATACCGGCTGGGATACGCTGCATACCTTCATCCGCATCCCGGCCGGAGCCGTGCTGGCCGCCGGGGCCGTGGGCACGGTGGAGCCGGCCCTGACCCTGGCCGCGGCACTGGTGGGCGGCAGCGTGGCCGCGGCCTCCCATGCGGTCAAATCCGGAACGCGGGTACTCATCAACGCCTCGCCCGAACCCGTCAGCAACTGGGCGGCCTCCACGGCCGAGGACATCGGCGTGGTCGGCGGCCTGTGGCTGGCCGTCTACCATCCGTTCCTGTTTCTGGCCCTCTTCGTGGCCTTCATCGCTTTCGTGATCTGGCTGCTGCCCAGAATCTGGGCTGGAGTGAAAAGAATCTTCCGCTTTCTGGCCGGACTGTTCCGTACCGGCAACGTACCGGGCGGTCAGGGACAATAACCGGACGAAAAGGCGGCATTCCGGAAAGTTCGAACAACGCGGGCGGCTCCCGGTATAACGCTGTCCCCTGGGCAAAAGACATGCGACAGAACGATCGCCCGCGATAACTTTCAGGATGGACCGGCTATTTTTCCGCGCCCCCCGTAGCCTCAACATGCTTCCGCAGACCATCTTCCATTCCCACACGCACCGCGCCGTCGCCGGAACACATGCGCACGTCCATCTGCGGAAAAGGAATTTCCACGCCGTGTTCCCGGAATTTGCGGTCAATGGCTTCCCGGATTTCCGATGACGCGGACACGCCCAGATCCACATGCCGGACCCAGAAACGCAGCGTGAAATCCAGAGAGCTGGCCCCGAAATTGGAAAAAATCACCGCCGGCTCGGGACTGCCCAGAACCACCGGATGTTCCGTGGCCGATTCCAGCAGCAGCTTCTTCACCAATTGCACGTCCGACCCGTAAGCCACGCCCACCAGCACATCCCGCCGCATGCGCACATCGTTGCGATGGGTCCAGTTGGTCAGATTGTTGGCAATAAGCGTTGAATTGGGGACGAAAATCTTGGCGTTGTCGAAGGTCTGCACCTCGGTGTTGCGGATGTTCACGCTCATGACCTTGCCCCAGACGCCGTTGACCTCGATCACGTCTCCGGGCTGTATGGCCCGGTCGAACAACAGAATCAGACCGCTGATGAAGTTGCTGATGATGGTCTGCATGCCGAAGCCGATGCCCACGGACAAACCGCCGGCGATGACGGCGAAATTGCTCAGGCTGATGCCCAGCAGATTCAGGCTCACCAGTCCGAAGAGCATCCACAGGCAGTACATGCCGATCCGCTGCAGGGACGCCGCCGCGCCCCGGTCGATGTTCTTCCACCCCAGACGATCCCCCGCCAGTACTGTTTTCCATACGGCAATCAGGGAACGGACGACCTGAAAGAGCAGAAGCACCACGCCGAGCCGAAGAAAATTGAAGGAAAAGTCCCCCCAGCTGAATTCCAGAGTGGAGAGTTTCTCGAAAACCACGCCGGTGCCCAGATTCACGGTGATCCAGGTGATCACCCCCAAAGCCGTGACCAGATAGACGAGCAGAGTCAGCGCCGTCACGCCCAGGTCCGCCGCCACAGCGCGCATGCCGGTCTTGTCCATGCGCTCGAAAAACACGCGCACCACGCTGGCGGCTCCCAAAGACAGCTGTATGGCCAGAGCCACCACGCCCCACAGCGTGCTGGCCAGAATGGCCAGATTGCCCCAGCCGAGGATGGCCAGAGCCACCAGCACCGCCAGCACATAGGGATGCGCCCTGCGGATGAAGCGTTCATAACGCCGGACGGGCTGGATCATCCCGAAAAAAAGACTGCTCAGCACCAGCAGGATGACCCACACCAGATGCTCGAACCAGTCCGGCAGGCGCAGCAGGTCCAGCAGGGCCACGCTGACCGACAGCACGCCCAGAGGCCAGAGGGGCTGGAGGATCTGGCGGGGCGGAATGCCCTTCACGTTCCGGAAAACCCAGGCCAGGGCCTGCACGCCGATGAGCGCGAAAAAGTGCGTGCAGAAGAGCAGAAAGGAGGTCTGCCGGACCTTGCCCGAAAAGAACGCGGCCAGCAGAGAAAGGCCCAGGGAAAGACACAGGATGCCCAGAATCGCCGCGACCCGGCCTCTGGTGTGAATGTTTTCAAACAGCTTGTGCAAATGGCGGACGGCCACGCAGCTGACCACGATGAACGGCAGCCAGAACAGCGCGAAAGTCCCGGCCCAGCCCGGCTCTTCGGTGATGGCCGTGAACTGCTCCTCGGCGAAGGTCTTCATGTTGGCGTACCAGTCCGCGATACCCGCGAGGCTGTTCTCTCCGGAGTCGGGCAGCAGGTGGAAGGTCTTCTTCTCCAGAAAATCCGCCTTCCAGATTTCGGTCAGTTGCGATTCAAAACTCGTGATCCAGCCGGAAACCCCGGTCTGCACGTCGCTGACGGAAGAATTGATCGCTTCCAGCTGCTCCCGCAGCGTCTTCATCTTTTTGGAGGCCGCGTCCGCGCTCTTGCGCAGGGCCTGGATTTCCCCGCGCAAGGTGGCGTTCATGCCGGTGGTCCATTTGCGCTCCAGATCCTCGGACAGGGACTGGGCGACCTGCTGTTTCGCCGCCACATCCTTGCTCAGAAGCTCCAGCTGCTGGAACTCCTTGGTCAGAGAGATCTGGGCGTATCTGGCATCGGCCAGGGCCACGCGCATGTCGTAGGGATTGGTTTTGACCATGCGCGCGACCACTTCGAAGGTCTGTACGCGCTCCCGCGCCTTGGCCAGCATGTCCGTGATGACGGGCCGGCTCTGTTCCAGACGCTTCTGCAGGGCCTCCACATCGCGGGAAAGGACGTCCGCCTCCTGGGTCTTGGTGCGGATGAACGCCGAGATCGCCGAGGACTCCGTATCGAAAAACTCCGCCCCCATGGCCGTCATGGGAGACAAAGAAAGAAACAGCACCAAAAGCAGGATGATTCGCTTCATTGACGTCCTCAAATCTCTGATGCGCGGCCCGCGCAATGACGATCGATGTTCTGAAATTTCCAACTCATGCAGCCCGCCGGAATGAATTACAGGTAGCCCCAGCTTTTCAGGCGGGAATAGGCGTGCTCGGCCATTTCACCCTGATTGGTCGTCTTCAGGTAGCGGGCGTACTGTTCGGCCGCATGCTGCTTGTCCTGCATGCCCTCATAGGAAAATCCCTTCAGGAAAACCGTGGCCGGATTGCCCGGCAAAAGCCGCTCATAGCTGCTGAAATCGGCCAGGGCTGCGGCATAGTCCTTCTGCTGAATGGCCGCCACGCCATGAATGTGATGCGCCTGAGCCTCGGCCGGGTAGCTCTTGCGGGCCTTGTCCGCATAACCCCGCGCCGACTTGGGATTTTTCCGCGCGATCTGGCATTTGGCCATCATGACCAGCCCGGCATAGTCGTCGGGAGAAATTTTCAGGCCCCGGGCGTAACGGTCCTCGGCCGCAGCGTAGTCCTTGGAGGACATGGCCTTGTCCCCCTCCTGAAACAGCTTGAACATGGGAGCCAGCTTCCGCAGCCGGGCCGTGGAATCCATGTACCGCTCCCTGTTCAGGGACTGGCCCTTTTTGTCGCCGAAGCGGGTGCGGGAGGATTTCACGGCGGTTTCATACCGTTCCGAACTCATGGGATGGGTGGCAAACATGGTCTCGATGGCGCTCGGCTGACGCTTGTTCATGGATCGCAACACGTCCATGAGCCCGACCATGCCCTCGGGAGTGTATCCGGCCCGGACCATGTATTCCATGCCCAGATCGTCGGCCTGACGTTCGTCGTCCCGGCTGTAGCTGGCCAGCAGCAGGCCCGCCCCGGCCCCGCCCAGGGTTCCGGCCAGGTCGCCCAGGGTCTTGTTCTTGGCTCCGGCCAGCAGCGTTGCGCCGCCTACCAGGGCGCCCAGAAGCTTGCCCTTGGACATGCGGGACGCCGTATGCCGGGCGTTCACATGCCCGAGCTCGTGCCCGAGCAGGGCGGCCAGCTCGGCTTCGTTGTCCAGCTCCGCCAGAATGCCCCGGGTCACGGCGATGCTGCCGCCCGGAAAGGCGTAGGCATTGACGTAGGTCGCGTTCACCACATGAAAGTTATAAGGCATGTGCGGACGGTGGGAGACCCTGTCCAGGGCCTTGCCCACACCCGCCACATAGGAATTCAGGGCGGAATCCTGGCTCTGGCCGTAGTCGGCCGAAAACTGGTGGGGAGAAGCCGTTTTATCGAGCCGGATTTCCTCACCTTCGCCCATGAGCATGAACTGGCTCTGTCCGGTGACCGGGTTGGTCGCGCAGCCCGCCGCCGTGCCCAGGGCGGCCAGGGCCGAAAGCCTGATGAAGTCGCGGCGGGTGAGTGTTCCCCTGTAAACGCGATCGGCGAAAATTGAACTCATGGCTGCCTCCTTGTGTGGTGTGAACGGGAACCGCGTCCCGCAGGCTTATGCCCTGATTCCTTGCAGGAAAAATTTGAAGCGGGCCCGCCCCGGCTCATTGCCTTCACGGGACAGACGGCCGTTCTGAACGGCCCTTGAAGCAAATCCTTGCCGCGAAACGCGAGTATAGTGTCCGGCGCCGATCAGCTCAATCAGGAAACGCGCCCAGTTTTTTCTGTTGTCCGTCCACGATGTTCTTCCCCTCGTGCGGATTCTCAGCTTTCGCTCTGCCGGTCCAGGCCCCGGTAGTTCAGCGCTTCGGCCAGATGCTGCACGGTCAGGGCCTCTTCCCCGGCCATGTCGGCGATGGTCCGGGCAATGCGCAGCACGCGGGTAAAGGCTCTGGCCGACATGCCCAGACGCTGCACGGCTTTCTCCAGAAAAGCATGCTCGGTCTCCGTCACCGGGCAGAACCGCTCCAGCCATTTGCCCGACAGTTCGGAGTTGGAGGAAAAGTGCAGCCCGGCGTACCGCGCGCGCTGCACCGCCCTGGCCGCGTCGATGCGTTCACGCATGGCGGCGGAGCCCACCTGCCCCGCACCACGCTTCAGGTCCCGGTACGGCACGGCCGGGACTTCCACATGCAGGTCGATGCGGTCCAGAAGGGGCCCGGAAAGCCGGGAGCGGTACCGCTGCACCTGCACGGCCGAACAGGAGCACACATGCTGCGGGTCGCCCAGATAACCGCACGGGCACGGGTTCATGGCCGCCACCAGCATCACGTTCCCCGGATACTCCAGAGACACGGCGGCCCGGGCGATGGTCACCCGCCCCTCTTCGAGGGGCTGCCGCAGGACTTCCAGCACATGTTTTCTGAATTCCGGCAGTTCGTCCAGGAAGAGCACTCCGCGATGGGCCAGCGACAGCTCCCCCGGACGCGGATACTGCCCGCCGCCGATGAGCCCGGCATCGGAAATGGTATGGTGGGGAGAACGAAACGGACGGGAGACGATAAGCGCATGACCCGAAGGCAGCCTGCCCGCGGCGGAATGGACCTTGGTCACTTCCAGAGCCTCGTCGAAGGTCAGGGGCGGCAGGACCGTGGGAATACGGCTGGCCAGCATGGTTTTGCCGCTGCCCGGCGGGCCGATGAAAAGCAGATTGTGGTTTCCGGCGCAGGCGATCTCGATGGCCCGTTTGGCCCGCTCCTGCCCCTTGACCTCGGCGAAGTCCTGCATGAACCGCGTACGGCTGCTCCAGAGGTCGTCCACCTCACAGCTCAGGGCGGGCACAGCCTCTTCGCCCAGAACGAAACGCACCACCTGTCCCAGAGAAGAACACGCATGTACGGGGAGTCCCTGAACCACGGCCGCCTCCGGCCCGTTTCCGGCCGGAACCACAATGCCCCGCGCTCCGGCCTCGCGGGCGCGCAGGGCCAGAGACAGCGCGCCGGGAACGGGTTTGAGTTCCCCGGAAAGGGAAAGCTCCCCGACCAGACAGAGGCCCGAGAGCTTTTCCTGCGGCACCACTTCCGCTCCCGCCAGCAGCCCCAGGGCCAGCGGCAGGTCATAGGCCGAACCTTCCTTGCGGATATCGGCCGGAGCCATGTTCACGGTGATGCGGCTGGGCGGCAGCCGGAATCCCGAATTCTTCAGAGCCGAGAAAACCCGCTCCTTGCTTTCCCGCACCGCCCCTTCGGCCAGACCGACCATGGTGAAGGCCGGAATGCCCGCGCGCGCCAGATCCACTTCCAGCTCGATGGAAAACCCGTCGATGCCGTGGAGGGCGGCGGTGGCGACCTTGGCGATCATCTCATTCCACCAGCTGGCCGATGCGCTCCCAGCGGATGCTGAACAGGCTTTCCCAGGACCAGTACAGAATGAGAGCCTTGCCCGCGATGGTCTTGCGCCCGACAAAACCCCAGAAGCGGGAATCGTAGGATTCGTCGCGGTTGTCGCCGAGAACGAAGTACTTGTCCTCCGGCACGGTGATGGGGCCGAAATTGTCCCGCTGGGGCACGATGGCGGAGTGTACGTGCTGCACATAGGGCTCGTTCAGCATTTCCCCGTTACGGAAGACCTGCTTGTCCCGGATTTCGATCACGTCGCCGGGGGTGCCGATGACCCGCTTGATGAAATCCTTGGAGGGGTCCTCCGGAAACTCGAAGACGATGATGTCTCCGTGCCGGGGGCCTTCGCGCTCGTAAACCATGATGTTGGTGAAGGGGATTTTCACGCCGTAAGCGAATTTGGTGACCAGCAGGTGATCGCCGATCTGAAGCGTCTGCAGCATGGAGCCGGACGGGATCTTGAACGCCTGGATCACGAAGGAACGGATGAAAAAGGCCAGAACCAGCGCCACGATGAGCGCTTCGGCATATTCCTTGAGCATTGTCTGCCAACGGGGATTCATATGTCTGCCTGATCGGTGTTGAAGGGTAGGGAAAATTCCGGCCGGGGCGCGACCGCGTCATTCATCTGGCTGCAGCGCGGCCAGAAAGGCTTCCTGCGGGATTTCCACGCTGCCCATGCGTTTCATGCGCTTTTTGCCTTCCTTCTGTTTTTCCAAAAGCTTGCGCTTACGGGTGATGTCGCCGCCGTAACATTTGGCCGTGACGTTCTTGCGCAGGGGGGCGACCCGTTCCCGGGCGATGATCTTGCTGCCGATGGCCGCCTGGATGATGATCTCGAAAAGCTGGCGGTGGATGACCCGTTTCAGTTTGAGAGCCAGGGCCCGGCCCCGGTAGGCCGCGTTGGAGCGGTGCACGATGACGGCCATGGCGTCCACGGGCTCGGAGTTGATGAGCACGTCGAGCTTCACCAGGTCGGCCTCCCTGTAGTCGATGACCTCGTAGTCCAGCGAGGCGAAGCCCTTGGTCACGGACTTGAGGCGGTCGAAAAAGTCGTACACGATTTCCGCGAAAGGCAATTCGTAGCTGATGACCACCCGCGTGGATGTCAGGTAGCGCATGTCCTTCTGGATGCCGCGCTTCTCCTCGCAAAGGCCCAGCACGTTGCCCACGAACTCGCCCGGCACATGGATTTCCATGCGCACGAAGGGTTCGGCGATGGAGGCGGTCTTTTCCTGAGGCGGCAGATTGCTCGGATTGTCGATGTCCAGCACCGCGCCGTCGGTTCTGGTCACCCGGTAGATGACCGAAGGAGCCGTGGCGATGAGTTTGGCCTGAAACTCCCGTTCCAGCCGCTCCTGGATGACCTCCATGTGCAGAAGGCCCAGAAACCCGCACCGGAATCCGAAGCCCAGGGCCTGGGATGTCTCGGGCTCGTAGTGCAGGGCGGCGTCGTTGAGCTGCAGCTTTTCCAGAGCGGATTTCAGAGTGTCGTACTCCGCCGGTTCCACCGGATAGAGCCCGCAGAAGACCATGGGCTTTATGGCCTTGAAGCCGGGGAAGGGCTCGGCCGTGGGCTGTTCGGGATCGGTGATGGTGTCGCCCACCTGGGCGTCCTTCAGTTCCTTGATGGCGCCGCACAGAAAGCCCACCTCGCCCGCGCCCAGACTGGCGATGTCCATGGGTTCCGGCGAAAACACGCCGAGCCTGGTGACCTCGAACTTCTTGCCCGTGGCGCACATCTGGATGCGCTGGCCGTTTCTGATCCGGCCTTCCAGAATGCGGAACAGCACCACCACGCCCTGATAGGAGTCGTACCAGGAGTCGAAGATGAGGGCCTTCAGGGGAGCGTCCGTGTCCCCCCTGGGCGGGGGGACCTTCTCCACCAGATTTTCCAGCAGCGTGTCCACGCCGAGGCCCGTCTTGGCCGAGACCTGAATCACGTCCGTGCAATCCAGACCGATGACTTCCTCGATCTCTTCGGACACCCGTTCGGGCTCGGCGCTGGGCAGATCGACCTTGTTCAGCACGGGCAGCACTTCCAGATCGTTGTCCAGAGCCATGTACACGTTGGCCAGGGTCTGGGCCTCCACGCCCTGGGTGGCGTCCACCACCAGCAGGGCCCCGTCGCAGGCGGCCAGACTGCGGGACACCTCGTAGGAGAAGTCCACATGGCCGGGCGTGTCGATGAGGTTCAGGATGTATTTCCCGCCCTTCGCGGAAGTGTAGGGGATGCGGACGGTCTGGGCCTTGATGGTGATGCCGCGTTCCTGTTCCAGCTCCATGCGGTCCAGATACTGGTCTTTCTTCTGGCGGTCGGAAATGAGCCCGGTCTGTTCCATGATCCGGTCGGCCAGGGTGGACTTGCCGTGATCGATGTGGGCGATGATGCTGAAATTTCTGATGTGCTCTTGTCTGGCCATAGGCGCGCGGGCACTCCCTTTTTTTGCGGATACCAAATGGCTGCCGATAGAAAAATTCCCCGCCGATGTCCAATGACCCGCAAGGCGGCCCGGCGGCGGGCGGCGGGGCTTGAGATGTTCGCCGATCGGACATAGAGCGGTCTGGCCCGGCGGAAACCGCACCGCGGGTCCGGGCGGTCCGCAAACCGGCAGCTTCCATGACCAGCCTCAAAACCCTTCTCCTCCATCCGGACCCTTCGGTCCGGGCCCGGCTGCGGGACATGCTCGCCCCCGTCAAGGAAATCCGCATCCTGGGCGAGGCCGTCTCCTCCTTCGAGGCGCTGGAAATGCGCTCTTTCATCCCCTACGACATTTTTTTCCTGGGCACGGACCTGCCCCACGGGGTCAGCGGCATGGAACTGGCCGCCTATCTGGCCCAAAGCGACGACCCGCCCGCCCTGGTCTTTCTGGCCTCGGAGGAGGACCACGCCTTCGCGGCCTTCGAACTGGGCGCGGCGGATTACCTGCTCTGGCCCGCCAGCCGGGAGCGGCTCATGCGCACCATCGACCGCCTGCGCCCCCTCGTGCCCCGCAAAACGGCATCCGCGCCTGCAAGGCCATCCCGCGCGTCGGGCCCGGACGAAGCGCCTCTTCGTCTGGATCTGGGCGACGAGGAAGACGGCTTCGTGGACGCCCTGCGGCAGGCGTGGGACGTGAACCGCGAACGCACGCCGGAAATCGAGAAGCTGCCGGTCAACCAGGACGGACGCCATATCCTCATCCCCTACACGCAGATCGTCTATGTGGAGGCCTACGAGGACTACAGCTTCGTGCACACCGCCCAGGAGCGGTTCTTGACCTCCTACCGCCTGAAAAACCTGGAGCCAAGGCTGCGCCCGCACCGCTTCTGCCGGGTGCACCGCAAATATCTGGTCAACCTGGACATGGTCACGGAAATCGCGTCCATGCCCGGAGGAAACTTCATGCTGCGCACGGCCGGGCGCAAGAAAATCGAACTGCCCGTGAGCCGCCGCCGCATCGGGGAGCTGAAGAAAATCCTGCAACTCTAGAATCGTCCGTCTGGCCCCAGCCGCCGCTGACCGGGAAACGCTTCCTTTCCGGCCGCTCCGCCAGGCTACGCCATGAAAAAGTACGCCGCACCAAGGAGACAGTCATGAACGACTCCGCCCACAACGGGGAACTTGTATTCCGCCCCCTGCCCCAGACGGTCATCGAGGCCAACGTCAATCCTCAGGAACTGAGCGCGGCGTACGCCTCGGCCCGAAGCGACGGTTTGGAGTTCTGGGCGGACGCGGCCCGGGAGCTGGACTGGTTCCGCCCGTGGGACGCGGTGCTCGACTCTTCCCGCGCGCCCCGGCACACATGGTTTCCGGGCGGGCAATGCAACATCGTCCACAACGCTCTGGACCGCCACATCCTTACCGTCAACAAGAACAAACTGGCCCTGATCTGGGAAGGCGAGGCCGGAGACGGCAAAAAATACACCTACTACGAGCTGTACCGCGAGGTGAACCGCCTGGCCAACGCGCTGCGTTCCCTGGGCGTCTCCAGAGGCGACCGCGTGGTCCTGTACATGCCGCCCATTCCCCAGACCGTGACGGCCATGCTGGCCTGCGCCAAGATCGGCGCGATCCACTGCGGCGTGTTTTCCGGATTCTCGGCCAAGGTGCTGCGCCAGCGCATCGCCGAACTGGGCGCGAAGCTGGTGTTCACGGCCGACGGGTTCTACCGCAACGGCCGGCTTCTGCCCCTCAAGGCCACGGTGGACGAGGCCCTCATGAGCGGCTGCTCCTGCGTGGAAACCGTCATCGTGGCCTGCCGCGCCAATCTGGACGTGGACATGAGCGAAACCAGAGACGTCTGGTACGAGGCCATCATCCGCCAGGAACGTCCGGAATCGGCCACGGAAGTCATGAATGCGGACGACCCGCTCTTCATCCTGCACACCGCCGACTCCACCGGGGAATCCAAGGGTGTGATTCACGGCCACGGCGGCTATATGGTCGGCCTCCACCGCACCATGGACTGGATTTTCGACATCAAGCCCACGGACATCTTCTGGTGCACCGGCGACATGGCCTGGATCATCGGGCACAGCTACGCCGTCTACGGCCCCCTGGTGGCGGGCACCACCACGGTCATGTACGAAGGGCATCCCCTCTATCCGCAGGCCGACCGCATCTGGGACATGGTGGACCGCCACGGCGTGACCATTCTCTACACCGCGCCGACCATCATCCGCATGCTCATGCGCTACGGCGGACAGTACCCGCACATGCACGATCTCTCCACCCTGCGCCTGCTGGCCACGGCCGGAGAAGGCATCTCCCGCGAGGCGTGGCTCTGGCTGCACAGGCACGCGGGCCGCTCCCAGTGCCCGGTTCTGGACACCTGGTGGCAACTGGAGACCGGCGCCTGCATGGTCGCGCCCCTGCCCGTCTCGGCGCTCAAACCCGGCTCGGTGCACCGTCCCCTGCCCGGCATCGAAGCCGATATCGTGGACAGCGAAGGACAGACCGTTTCTCCGGGCGAAAAGGGCGATCTGGTGCTGACCGGCCCGTGGCCGTCCATGCTGCTGGGGCTTTACCGCAAGCCCGAACTGTATGAGACAGCGTACTGGAACGCCCGGAAACATTACCGGACCGGCGACACGGCCAGCCGGGACGAGGACGGCCTCATCTGGGTGCACGGCAGAAACGACGGCGTGATGAACATCGCCGGGCACCGCATCGGCTGTGCCGAGGTGGAAAAGGCTCTGATGGCCCACAAGGCCGTGGCCGAAGCCGCCGTCATCGGCGTCCCGGACAAGATAAAGGGCGAGGTGGGCCGGGCTTTCATCGTCCTGCGGCCGGACTTCGCCGTACTGGATGACCGCGATGAAATCATCCGCATGCTGAAAGCCCATCTGCGCAAGGAAATCGGCCCGGCGGCCGTGGTCCGGGGGATGGATTTCGTGGACTCGCTGCCGAAAACCGATGGTGTCCCGGACCGCGCGGCCCTGCGGAGAAAGATGGAAGAAACGGAAGGGTAGCGTATTTTTTGCGAGGGGTTCCGCGGCCCTTGCAAGCCAACAGGGATATCAGGTTTGATAACTAAGATCAGACACCTTATCGGACATAAAAACGCACCCCAAAGGCTGTGTATGATTTGTGTAATCTCAAAATCAGTCTTCAGACTCAAAAATCTGGTAACTAAGCATCGCACTAACAGAGCTCCCTGCAAATAACGTGAACGTGACCCTCAAAGCCTTTGTCGTCGGATAGATCTTTTGAAAAATCATAGGACTCCAACGTCCAGCTTCCATAACAGGGAGAAAATATGGCGGACTCTGAACAAACCACAATGTCCCCCGAGGCCATGAGAAATGCAGTGATCAGCATGGCGGTTGAATCTTGGCGCTTTGGCCGGGTGTTCGACCGTCTGCTCGCGAAGCTCGATGCCGGAGAACAGAACCGATACAAAAGCCAATTCCGGTGGTTTATCAAAAAGGTCGAAGAGGCTTTGGAGCGGGCGGAACTGAGGATCGTCAACGTCGAGGGACATCCTTTCGATCCCGGCATGGCCGCCACCCCGCTGAATATCGAAGAATTTGATGCGAAGGATGCCTTGATGGTCGATCAGATGCTCGAGCCGATCATTATGGGGAAAGAAGGTTTGGTTAAGACAGGAACCGTCACTTTGAGGAAGGTGGAACTATGAAAAATTTCGTTGGCATTGACCTGGGTACAACAAACAGCGCGATCTGCTCCTATGACGGTTCCGAAACCCGCATCTGGAAGAGTCCTGAACAGAATGATGTGACTCCATCAGCGATCTATATCGACCGACGCGGCAACAAATACGTGGGCAAACGGGCCTACGATTCCGCTCCGCATAGTCCGGATAACTCTGCGATGTTGTTCAAGCGGCTTATGGGAACGAGCACACCCGTTCAGCTTTCTGCGGTGAACCTCACCAAGACCCCCGAGGAATGCTCTGCAGAGGTATTGAAGGTTCTGTTCGGCTACATGCCGGAAGAAATCCGAAACGATCCCCATACCGGAACCGTCATCACCGTACCTGCGGCGTTTAACCAGATGCAGAAGGATGCCACCATGCAGGCCGCCA
>JAUMXF010000013.1:29953-34091 GCA_030529235.1 Pseudomonadota bacterium | reverse complement strand
CGCGGAAAAAGAATATGCTGAATGAAAAAATAATCAAACAGAATTATCTTTTTGAGTAAAATAGCACGCAGGGGCATCCTTGCCGTTTGAGGCTTGCCGCTGCCGCGAAGTCCCGATGCGATGGCACCGCCGGCGGACTTTTCTCATTGAGGGCCCGGCGGCGAGATGCTAACTTTCATGCATGGCTCGGCTTCACTCCAGAAAGGCGCTGCTCCGGCGGGCCGCACGGGGCGGCAGACTCCCATGAACATGCCGGAATCGTACAGGCAGATCGAGGTCAAAAGCTACGATGTGCCCTTTTCGCAGCTGTCCCGTCCTGTTTTCTGGTTCAACGACAGCTTCCGGGCGGGCACCTGGAGCAATCGTCACATCCATGACGACTGGGGCGAACTGGCCTTTGTCCGCGCGGGCTATATGGTCGTCTGCGCCGGGCCCGGCAACTATCTGGCCCCGCCCCACCGGGCCGTCTGGATTCCGCCCGGACTGTCCCACGAATGGTATCTGCCCGAAGATTCCATTGATTGCAGTCTCTATGTCCGGCCCGATGTCTTAAGAGAATACCCGCGTTTTCTGTCTTACCACGCGCTGGAAATTTCCCCGCTCGTCAGGGAACTCATCACTTTTCTGTCCGTTCAGGACTGGCCCTACCCGGAGGGCGTCGTATCCAGAGCCGTGGCCGTGCTGTTCGACCAGCTCGTCCTGGCTCCGGAAACGGACATGCCTCTCGCCATGCCCCACGACCGCCGCCTGATCGGACTGTGCACCGCGCTGCTCAAGGAGCCGCACATCTGTCGCACCGTCCCCCAGTGGTGCGATCTGCTGGGCATGTCGGAACGCACTCTGGCCCGTCTGTTCAAGGAGCAGACCGGGGAAACGTTCGGCCGCTGGCGGCAGAAAATCCGGCTTCAGCACGCGGCCGTGGAACTGAGAACCGGGGCCAGTGTCACCTCGGTGGCTCTTGGCTGCGGCTATGCGTCGGTTTCCGCCTTCATCTCCGCGTTCAAGGATTTTTTCGGCTGCACTCCGGGCCGGATGCCCTGACCGCTCTCTTCCCGTCTTTTTTCTCCGATTCTCCGGGTCGCGATAAAACCAACTTGGCAGGATTTCGTTATTCTTTGGCAGGATGAAGAAAGTCCGCAGGGCAGGATTTTTCTATGGAGAAATCATAGTTGGAAAATTTTCATCACGGGAGGAGCATATGGGCCAGATAAAAATCCGCAATTTCATCGATGGACAGTGGCGGGAAGATGCCGGCTGCGGCGAGACGCCGCTGTACAATCCTTCCACAGGGGAACAGATCGGCGTGGTGCCCATGTCGGACGAGAACACGTCGCGCGCGGCGGTGGAGAGCGCGGCCAGGGCCTATGAAAAGTGGAAGCGCATGCCGGTGGCGAAGCGCATGTCCTTTCTGTACAAAATCCGCGAATACATGTCCCGGGATCTGGAAATCCTGGCGCAGGCCATCGCCCTCGACCAGGCCAAGCACATTTCCGAGGCCCGTGGCGAAGTGCAGCGGGTCATCGAGATCATCGAATCCGCGGCCTGCACGCCCGCCCTCATTCAGGGCGCCACCCTGGAGCACATCGCGAACAACATCACCGGCAAGGTGGTGCGCCAGCCTTTGGGCGTTTTCGCCGGGGTGGCGCCGTTCAACTTTCCGGCCCTGGTTTTCGGGTGGTTCATTCCCTACGCCCTGGCCGCCGGAAACACGTTCATTTTCAAGCCCTCCACCAAATCCCCCTATTTCATGCAGAAGATGTGCGACATCTTCATGGAAGCCGAACTGCCGGAAGGCGTGGTCAACGTTATTCACGGCAACCGGAGCCTGACGGAAATCTGGTATGACGATCCGCGCATCGCCGGAGTCTGCCTGGTGGGTTCCACGGGCACGGCCAAGAAGATGGCCGCCAGCTGCGCCCGGGGGGCCAAGCGCTCCATGCTGCTGGGCGGCGCCAAGAACATGCTGGTGGTCATGGAGGATGCCGACCTGGACCTCTTCATCACCAACTACCTGAATTCCTGCTTCGGGTCCGCCGGACAGCGCTGCCTGGCCGGTTCCATCGTGGCCGCCGTGCCGGAAATCTACGAGGAAGTGCTGGAACGCATGGTGGCGGCTTCTCGCGAGATCAAGGTCGGCGACGCCATGGACCCCGACGTGTACATGGGCCCGCTCATTTCCCGCGAGGCCGTGGAAAATGTCTGCGACTACACGGAAAAAGCTCTGGCCCACGGCGGCGGCTGCAAACTGATTCTCGACAGACGCAGACTGGATCTGCCTGAAAAGAACAGAAACGGTTTCTTCGTCGGGCCGGTCATCATCCGGGACATCACGCCCTGCAATCCGCTGTTCACCACCGAAGTCTTCGGGCCGCTGGTGGGCACCATCAAAATCGCGGACATGGACGAGGCCCTGTATCACATCCGGGCCTCGGAATACGGCAACGGCGCCTGCATCTTCACCCGGAGCCAGTATTACGCCGAACGCTTCAGCAGCGAGGCCGATGTAGGCATGGTCGGCGTCAATGTCGGCATCTGCGCCCCGCATCCGTACATCCCCTTCGGCGGGATCAAGGGCTCGCTTCTGGGCACGAACAAGGTGCAGGGCAAGGATGGCATCGATTTCTTCACTCAGAACAAGGTGGTGACCATCCGCACCGCGCCGAAGGACGGGCAGGCTCCGGCAGCCGCCCAGGGCGGCAGGGTGCGTTCGTGTGTGGCTTCGTGAACAATCCGAAAAGCGAGGAAGATGTATGTCAGACATAAACACCGCTCCCGGAAAACTGGCCAAAACCCTGACTCCGGCCCAGGTCTGGGCTCTGGCTCTCGGTTCCATTGTCGGATGGGGCTGCTTCGTGCTTCCCGGCGACATGTTTCTTCCCCAGGCGGGTCCGCTGGCCGCTGTTCTCGGCTTTTTCATCGGCGCATTTCTTCTGCTTTTCGTGGCGGTCGTCTATGGCTACATGATTGAGCACGTCCCCGTGGCGGGCGGAGAATACGCCTACGCCTACAGCGGCTTCGGGCCGACCTGCGCCTTCATCTGCGGCTGGGCGCTGGTGCTCGGGTATGTGGTCATCATCGCCATCAACATCTCGGCTCTGGCCCTGCTGGTGCGTTTTCTCTTTCCCGGCGTGTTCGAATTCGGGGAGCTGTACACCATCGTCGGCTGGAAGGTGTATTTCGGTGAGGTGCTGCTCATGTATGCCGCCACGCTCTTCTTCGGCATCATGAATTACTGCGGCATCAACATCGCGGGCGTCATCCAGATCATTCTGGCTTTTGCCTTGAGCGGCGGCGTGCTGGTGCTTTTCGGCGGCGTCCTGAGCACGGAAAGCACACATCTGAGCAATCTGGCGCCCCTTTTCGCGGAGCACCGTCCACCCCTGCTCTCGATTCTGTCCATTCTGGCCATCGCTCCCTTTCTGTTCGTGGGGTTCGACACCGTGCCCCAGACGGCGGAAGAATTCTCCTTCCCGCACAGCAAATCCCGCAACATCATGCTGGCCGCCATTTTATGGGGGGCGGTATTGTACTCTCTGGTGACGCTCTCCGTGGCGCTTCTTGTGCCCTATCCGGAAATGCTTGCCAGAATGGATGTTCTGCGCGTCCAGGGGCAGACGGCCTGGGCCACGGGCGAGGTCTGCAACATCGTCTTCGGCCGTCTGGGATCTGTGGTGCTGGCCGTGAGTGTTCTCGGCGCGGTCTGCACGGGCATCAACGGATTCTATGTGGCCACCACGCGTCTTCTTTTGAGCATGGCCAGAGGAAGCATACTGCCGAAGTGGTTCGCGGAAATTCATCCGCGTTTCCAGTCCCCGCACAAGGCCATCGTGTTCACCATCGGCATTGTCCTGCTCACGCCGTGGTGCGGGCGCGCCGTTGTGGGCTGGATCGTGGACATGTCCTCGGTGGGCACCGCCATCGCCTATCTGTTCACCTGCCTGGCGGCATGGCGGATGTTCAGGCACACTCCCAATGTCTCCAACAAAGCCGGAAAGATTCTGGTCTGCGCCATCGGCGTGCTGACCTCGCTGATCTGCATCGCCCTGCTGCTTTTGCCCATGTCTCCGGCATTCATCGGTCTGGCCCCCAGAATCATCATGCTGGTCTGGATCGTGCTGGGCTTTCTGTTCTACCGGGC
>JAUMXF010000013.1:0-29853 GCA_030529235.1 Pseudomonadota bacterium | reverse complement strand
CTTTGAATCTGACGGAGAACGGAGAGAAGACGTATGTTCATGACAGGAATGACGCCGGGAAGCCGGGACGCCTTCGTGCCCCGGACATTCACGGTGCTGCGCGAAGGATATGGCGGGGGACTGTTCATCCGGGACTGTATCGCCGGGCTGACCGTGGGCATCGTGGCCCTGCCTCTGGCCATGGCTTTCGGCATCGCTTCCGGCGTGACGCCGGATCAGGGGCTGTTCACGGCCATTGTGGCCGGGTTTCTGATTTCCCTTCTGGGCGGCAGCCGCTACCAGATCGGCGGGCCCACCGGAGCCTTCGTGGTCATCATTTTCAACGTCATCCACAAGCACGGATACGACGGTCTGGTGGTGACCACCCTGCTGGCCGGAGCCATGCTGCTCGTTTTCGGCTTGTGCCGTCTGGGCTCCCTCATCAAGTTCATTCCCCACCCGGTGACCACGGGCTTTACCACGGGCATAGGCGTGCTCATTTTCTCCTCCCAGATGAAGGACTTCTTCGGGCTGGCCATGCGGGAAACTCCGCCGGAGTTTTTCGCCAAATGGGAGGCCTACTGTCAGCATGCGTCCACGCTCAGCACGGCGACCCTGGGAGTGGCGCTGCTCAGTCTGACCGCCATTCTGGTCGTGCGCCGTTTCATCCCGCGCATTCCCGGCCCGGTGGTGGGCGTGGTGCTGGCTTCCGTGGCGGTCTGGGCCTTCGGACTGGATGTGGAGACCATCGGCAGCCGTTTCGGCGGCATTCCCGCCAAACTGCCGACCCTGGTCATTCCCCAGGTGACGATGGAGCAGGTCCGCCTGCTTCTGCCGGACGCCATGACCATAGCCCTGCTGGCGGGCATCGAGTCCCTTCTGTCCTGCGTGGTGGCCGACGGCATGACCGGCGACAAGCATAACTCCAATGTGGAGCTCTCGGCCCAGGGCGCGGCGAATATCGCTTCGGTGCTGTTCGGCGGCATTCCGGCCACGGGAGCCATCGCGCGCACGGTGACCAACATCCGCTCCGGCGGGCAGACTCCCGTGGCAGGCATGATCCACGCTCTGGTGCTGGTGGGCTTCATCCTTTTTCTGGCTCCGCTGGCGTCGTTCATTCCCCTGGCCAGTCTGGCCGCGGTGCTGGTGGTGGTTTCCTGGGACATGAGCGAGCCGCGCAAGTTCATGCGCGCGTTCCGCGCGCCCAAGTCCGATTCTTCGGTCATGCTGCTGACCTTTGCGCTAACCGTGGCCGTGGATCTGACCGTGGCCGTGTACGTGGGCGTGATACTGGCGGCCATTTTGTTCATGCGCCGGATGAGCGAGGTCACTTCCATCTGTTCGTGCGAGCTTGGCGAAATGGCCCGCGAGGAGGGCAAGAATACCGGGGACCTGGTCATTCCCGAGGGTGTGCGCGTGTATGAAATCGACGGGCCGTTCTTTTTCGGCGTGGCGGACAGGTTTCAGGATGTGCTGTCCCGTCTGGAAGGGCAGCCCAAGGTATTCATCCTGCGGATGCGCAAGGTGCCGACGGTGGATTCGACAGGCATCAACGCTCTGGAGAATTTCGTGCGTACCTGTCAGTCCAGGGGCGTCCATGTGGTTCTGTCCGGAGTGAGGGACCGGGCACGTATGGTCTTTGCGCGCATGGGCACGGAAGAACTGATCGGCCGGCCGAACATCTGCGCCAATATCGATCACGCTCTGGCCCGGGCCGGCGAACTGCTGTCTCAGGCGGATTAGGCCGCCATCGGGTTTTTGCTCGTACAAAAAAGCCACCCGAAGGTGGCTTTTTCATTGTAATTCCCTCCGGCGGGATCTTATCCCCGCGCCGGGGCGCTGTTTTTCCAGATGCCGAGGCCGGTCATGGCGCAGAGTATGGAAAAGACGGGCACCATCCAGTTCAGGAAGGCGTAGGGCGCGAAATCCCAGGCCGTGACGTGCAGCACTCCGGCGATGTAAAAGGCGTGCACGCTCCAGGGCACCAGCGGGCAGCCGATGGTGCCCGCGTCTTCGCAGGTGCGGGAGAGCACGGCCGGATGCACATCGGCCTTGCGGAAGGGCTCCAGAAAGGCCCGGCCGGGCACGATGACGGCCAGCATCTGGCTGCCCGTGCCGAGCAGAATCACATAGGCTGCCACCAGCGTGGAAAAGACAAGGCGCACGACCGATGTTGCGCCGCGCAGCATGGCGTCCAGAATGACAGACAGCACCTGGGCCTTTTCCAGCACTCCGCCGAAAGCCACCCCTGAACAGAGCAGCAGCACCGTGGGCATGATGCTCATGATGCCGCCGCGCGAGAGCAGTTTGTCCAGCTCGGGCAGACCCGTGTTGGAGACGTAGCCCGAGGTCAGGAGCTTGGCCATGGGAGCGAGCTCCACGCCCTGGACCAGAGCGATGATCACGGCGCTCAGAAGACATACGAACATGGTCGGCAGCACGGGTTGGCGCAGGAAAGCCAGGATGATCATGAGCACGGGGGGGATGAAGGCCCAGACGGACAGGGAAAAGGATGTTTCCAGGGTGGCGAGAAGGGCCTGCAGGTTGTCCAGAGGCGCCTGGGCCTGGGTTTTCCCGAGAAAAGCGTAGATGACGCCGGCGCAGACAAAGGCCGGAATCGTGGTCCAGCACATGGAGCCGATGTGCCGGAACAGCGGCGTTTCGCAGATGCTGGCCGCGATATTGGTGGAGTCGGACACCGGGGACATCTTGTCTCCGAGATAGGCCCCGGACACGATGGCTCCCACGGTCATGGCCGCGGGAAACCCCAGGGCCTCGCCCACGCCGAGCAGGGCCACGCCGAGAGTGCCCATGGTCCCGAAGGACGTGCCTGTGGCCAGGGAGGCCACGGAGCAGAGCAGCATGGCCGAAAGCAGAAAATACTGCGGAGAGAGGAGCCTGAGACCCCAGTAGATGATGGCCGGAATGGTGCCCGAGGCCATCCACGCCGCGATGATCATGCCCACCAGTATCAGGATGGCGATGGCGATCTGGATGCGTCCGAGGGCCTCGAACATGCCTTCCTGCAATTCCGCCCAGGAATATCCGATGGGCAGGCACATGATGGCCGCCAGGGCTAGGGCCGCGAGCAGCGGCAGGACCGGCGGACGCACTCCCACCCAGACCGTGCCGTAGAGAATGACTCCGATGGGGATGATGAGGGCCGCCAGAGCCCAGAGCAGGGACGGTTTTCTTTTTTCCATGCGCTCTCTCCTTGGAAAAATGTATGCGGCGCAATCTGCCGTTTTTTCCGCTGCAAGACAACGTCCGCAGTGCCGGAAGCGATTTTTTCCCACAGCCGTCGTATCCGCCGTTTCTCCCCACAATTTTGTTTTTCCAGTTAGTTACAGGAGTTCCGATGCGGTTTGTATTTCTGGAGCCAGGCGGATTGCATCGCATTTATTGGGAATGATGCGGGAAAAGTGGAAGGCAGGGTTGACGTTGGTGCTGGTTGGCGCATAGGGGTGGGAAAAAGTGGTAAAAAGTGGAAAGAGGCGCGAGAAAACATGTTCAGGGGACACGCATACAGGTCGCAGGATCCAAAGGGACGGCTCATGCTGCCCCCGGAGTTCCGTGACGAGGTTTTCGTCCAGTCTCCGGAAGGCAGGCTCGTGCTGACCAATTTCGACGACTGTGTGGCGGCCTATCCTCTGCCCGAATGGGAAACCATTGAGCGGAGCTTTTCCGCCTTGAACATGGCCAACCGGCAGATGCGCGATCTTCACCGCTTTTTCATTTCCGGGGCGGTGGAAGTCACTCTCGACAAGCAGGGGCGGGTGCTCATTCCGCCGCACCTGCGCAGCTACGCCGGCCTGCACAAGGAGATCGTCCTGGCGGGCGTGGGCAGAAAGTTCGAGATATGGGATCTGGAACGCTTCGAGGAGCAGCGCAGGGCCGTGCAGGGCAATTTCGACCAGACCATGGACGATCTGGCCGCCCAGGGCTTTGAACTGCGTTTTTGACAGGCGGCATGACAGACAACGATTCCGAACATCCGGTGGATGCGGCGGCCGGTCACATTCCGGTCATGCTGGACGAGGTCATGGACTGGATCGCGCCCCGGCCGGGCGGCAGATATCTGGACGCGACCCTGGGGCTTGGCGGCCATGCCGGGCGGATCATGGAGCTGACCTCCGGCGGGGCGTGGCTGCTCGGTCTGGACAGGGACCGGCAGGCTCTGCATGCGGCCCGCGCGAGGCTCGCCCCGTACGGAGGGCGGGTCGTGACCGCGCATATGGCCTTCAGGTTTTTCGAGTCCGCCCTGGCCGAGGCGGGTTGGGACGCTGTGGACGGGGTCATCGCCGATCTGGGAGTGTCCTCCCTGCAACTGGACAGTGCGGAGCGCGGCTTTTCCTTTGTGCATGACGGATCTCTGGACATGCGCATGGATCCGGATTCCGGCGCGGAGCCGGCCGCCAATATCGTGAATACCGCTTCCTGCGAGCGCCTGAAGAAACTGATCTGGGAATACGGAGAGGAGCCTCTGGCCGGACGCATCGCCCGGGCCGTGGTCGCGGCCAGGGAAGAGAAAAAGATCGAGACCACGCTGGAACTGGCCCGGATCGTGGCGGCGGCCTACCCGGCCAGACGGCGGGCCCTGGCCCGCAACCATCCGGCCACGCGGACGTTTCAGGCGCTGCGTATCGCGGTGAATCGCGAGCTGGAAGAACTCGAGACTTTTCTGGGCCGGGTCATCGACTTTCTGCGTCCCGGCGGACGTGTGGCGGTCATTTCCTTTCATTCTCTGGAGGATCGGATCGTGAAGCGGATTTTCCGCCGGGAAAGCACGGATTGCCTCTGCCCCCGGGAATACCCGGTCTGCCGGTGCGGACATGTGCGCAAGCTGATCCTGCCGGTGCGCAAGCCTCTTGTCCCCGGCGTCGGAGAGATGCGCCGCAACAGCCGCAGCCGGAGCGCCAAGCTGCGGGTGGCCGAACGTGTCGGGGAGGGATCGTGAACACGAGCGAAGGATCGGGTTTCTGGGGCCTGGCCTGCATGTTTCTGCTGACCATCATTCTCGGCCTGGCCCTTGTCTGGGTGAACATTGAACGGGTCGATCTGGCCTATGGCCTGAAGACTCTTGACCGCGAGCTTCAGGAGAAGCGGGACCAATACTCCAAGCTTCAGGTGGAGCGGCACTATCTGCTGGCTCCGGCCACCTTGCGGGAAAGAGCCGAAAAAGCCGGACTCAAGCCGCCTCATCGGGACCAGATCCGCATTTTGGAAGAACATTGAAGAACAGAGCGCGACCCAAAAAAAGAAGCGAGAACAAGCCGCCTCGCGACCGAAGCCGCGGAAAGATCATTTTCGCGGGTTTCGTGTTTGCCATGGCTCTGATGGGGCTTTGGGCCCGCGCGTATCATGTGCAGGTGGTCAAGGGGCCGCAGTACGCGAAGATGGCCAACCGTCAGTACTGGGCTTCGGAGACCGTGTCCGGAAAGCGCGGCGAGATTCACGACCGCAACGGGCTCCTGCTGGCCAAGTCCATCACCACGCAGTCCGTTTACGTCCGCCCCAGGGAGATCGCGGACCGCTGGACCACGGCCAGGCGCCTGGCTCCTATTCTGGGTGTGCAGCCCAAAAAGGTCAGCGCGCTGCTCGACCCCAAGAAGCCTTTTGTCTGGGTCGGCCGCAAGATCAGCGACGCCCAGGCCAGCGCCATCCGCAAGGCGGATTTGCCCGGCGTGTATCTGGATGCGGAAACTTCCCGCCAGTATCCGCAGGGGCACCTGGCCGGGCAGCTGCTCGGATTCGTCAATGTGGACGGCCAGGGTATCGAGGGCGTGGAAAAGAGTTTCAACGATCTGCTGGCGCCGTCCTCGACCAAGTACAGAGTACAGAAGGACGCGGCCGGAAACCGGCTGTCTTCCCCCGAGCGCGGCGACCGGGCCGAATTTGACGGTCAGAACCTGAAGCTGACCATCGACAGTCAGGTGCAGCTGGCGGCGGAGCAGGCGCTGGAGCGCAGCGTGGTAAGGGCCCGGGGAAAATACGGCACGGCGCTGGTGGTGGAGATACCCACGGGAGATATTCTGGGCTGGGCCAATTATCCGTATTTCAATCCCAATATCGTGAAAAAAACGCGGGGCGAATGGAAGAACCGCCTGGCCGTGGATATTTTTGAGCCGGGCTCCACCCTGAAGGCGATTCTGATCGCCGCCGCCCTGCAGGAGAAAATCTGCACGCCGTCCACGGAATATTTCTGCGAGAACGGCAAATGGAGCGTCAAGGGCCGGAGAATCAAGGACACGCACAAATACGGAAACCTGAGCGTGAACAAGATTCTGCGTTATTCGAGCAATATCGGCGTGGCCAAGATCGGTCTGGCTCTGGGGGCACAGAAGTACAGTCATTATCTGCACGAAATCGGTTTCGCCCGGCCGCTGGGTCTGCCGCTGCCAGGCGAGTCGGCGGGGCTGGTGCGGCCGGCGTCGCAGTGGACGCAGGTGGATCTGGCCAACATCGCCTTTGGCCAGGGCCTGGGCGTGACCGTGCTGCAAATGGCCGAGGCCTATCTGTGCATCGCCAACGACGGCGTGCGTCTGCCGCTGCGCCTGCTCTACGAGCCGGACCGGCCCGTGGAGGGAAAGCGGGTCTTTGATTCCGAAGTGTCCAGAATGGTCATGGCCATGCTGGAGGAAGTGGTTCAGGAGGACGGCACCGGGACCCGCTCCAGAATCGAGGGCGTGCGCGTGGCCGGGAAGACGGGCACGGCCCAGAAGGCCAGCCCCTCGGGCGGCTACGGCAGCGACTACGTGGCGTCCTTTGTGGCGATTTTTCCGGCGGACAAGCCCCGGTATCTGGTGTTCATGATGGTCGATGAACCCAAGGCCGGGCATTACGGCGGCGTGCTGGTGGCCCCGGAGGTCCGGGAGATCGGCGTGCAGCTTTTGACCGCCTCCGGCATGCTGGCCGAACCGGCGGAGAAAAACCAGACCGCCCGTGTGGTGCCGGAGCGGTACGTGGCCCCGGTGAGCCGGGCCAGCGTTATCTCCGCCGATCAGCCGACCATGCCCGACCTGCAGGGCGCGACAGTGCGTCAGGCCCTGGAGGTGCTGGTGGCCAGGGGAATCGTGCCGACCCTGAGCGGTGACGGCGTGGTGGTGGAAAAACAGAAGCCGCTGCCCGGAGAAAAATGGCCGGAAGACAAGAAATGCCGCCTCTGGCTGGCATACCGGCCGGAGTAGGGAAGTGACCGTGAGTCTGGAACCGATCGCAAACATGCTGCGGGGCGAAGCGAAACTGCGCACACACTCGGGAACAGTGCTGCCGGGTGATGTCTTTGTCGCTCTTTCCGGTCTTCGCACCGACGGCGCGCGTTTCATCGACGAAGCCGTTTCACGCGGCGCCGCGGCAGTGGTCCATGCGCGCGAGGCGCGGATTTCCCGCCGGGAGGGCGTGGTTTACGCGGCCGTGGACAACCCGGCCCGGGCGCTGGGCGTTCTGGCCCGCGCGGCCTTCAAAACGGAATCCCGGCTGCCGAAAATCATCGGGATCACGGGCACCAACGGCAAAACCACCACCGCGCATCTGTTGCACCATCTGCTCGCGGCCAATGGATTTTCCGCCGGTCTCATCGGCACGGTGCATGTTTCCTGGCCCGGCACGACCCTGCCCGCGGCCATGACCACGCCCGATGGTCTCAGCCTGCACGAGATCATGGGCCGCATGGCCGCCGACGGCGTGGAATACGTGGTCATGGAGGTCTCCTCCCACGCGCTGGCTCAGGAGCGGCTGGCCGGATTGCCCGTGGAAGTGGGAATTTTCTCCAACCTGACCCAGGATCATCTGGATTATCACCACGACATGGACAGCTATTTCGCGGCCAAGGCGCAGCTTTTTATAGGAGACCATCCGGGATGCGCGCGGGGCGCGGTCAATCTGGACGACGCCTATGGCCGCAGGCTGAAGGACATGCGTCCGGAACTCATGGGCTACGGCCTGGACGCTGGCGACCTGCGCGGCCGGATCGCCGAGTCCGGCACCTGGGGCATGCGGCTTCGCATGGAATACCAGGGCCGTGAGTGGGAACTGTCCACGCATCTGGCCGGGAAGCACAACGCCAGCAATCTGCTGGCCTGTCAGGGCGCGGGCCTTCTGCTCGGCTTCGAGCCGGAGCGGATGCTCTGTCTGGAGCGCGCCGCCGGAGCGCCCGGCCGTCTGGAAAGGGTGCCCAATGAACGGGGGCTGGATATTTTCGTGGACTACGCCCACACCCCGGACGCTCTGGAGAAAGTGTCGGCGGCCCTGAAGGGAATGGGTTTCGCCCGCCTGATCACGGTCTTCGGTTGTGGTGGAGACCGGGACGCGGGCAAGCGGCCGCTCATGGGCCGGGCCGTGGCCAGGTCCGCCGATGTGGCCGTGCTGACCTCGGACAATCCCCGCACCGAGGACCCGGAATCCATTCTGGACCAGATCGAGCCCGGTCTGGCCGGAGCACCCAGGGTCATCCGCGAGGCGGACCGCAGGCGCGCCATTGGCCTCGCCATCGAAAACATGCGTCCCGGCGATGCCCTGCTCATCGCGGGCAAGGGGCATGAGGATTACCAGATAATCGGCACGGAAAAGCGCCGTTTCTCCGATGTGGAGACGGTGCGGGAGTTTGTGCGGTGAGGATGTCTCTTCGGGAAATAGCCCAGGCCCTGGGCACCAGTCTGGACACGCGGCCGGATCAGGAGGTCTCGCGGGTCTGCATCGACAGCCGGACCGTCCAGCAGGGCGATCTTTTCTTCTGCATCGTGGGCCGCAATCTGGACGGACACGGCTTCGTCCGGCAGGCCGTGGAAGGCGGCGCCTGCGCCGTGGTTTCCGGCCGTCCCCTGGAGCTTCCGGTGCCGGTCATTCTGGTCCGCGACACAACCCTCGCCCTGGGCCGTCTGGCCCGTTTCTGGCGCGAGAGGACCAGGGCCAGGGTGATCGGCGTGACGGGCTCCGCCGGGAAGACCACGGTCAAGGAGATGCTTTCCCGGGTGCTGGCCGTGGCCGGACGCACGGGCAAGAACTTTCGCAATCTGAACAATCAGATCGGCCTGCCCCTGTCCATTCTGGAAATGGACGGCGAGGAGGATTTCTGGGTGCTGGAGCTTGGCATCAGCCGTCCCGGCGACATGGACGATCTGGGCTATATTCTGGCTCCGGATGCGGCGCTGGTGGTCAATATCGGGCCATGCCACCTGGAGGGGCTGGGCAGTCTGGCCGGAGTGGCGAGGGAGAAAAGCACGCTGCTCGATTACGTCCGCCCGGACGGCTTTGCCTGCGTCGGTACCGACTATCCGGCCCTGCGGGAAGCCTGCGCCGGCCGGGGAACGGCAGTGGTGGAGTTTTCCGGGCGAAACGGCCGGGCAGCATACGCCTGCCTGGAGAGGAAGGCCGATGGTGAGGGGCTGCTCTATGTCCTGCGGACTCCGGCCGGAGAGATCCGGCTGCGCGTGCCGGATCAGGTCAATGTGGCCGAGAATGTGGCCGCTGTGACGGCCATGAGCATGGAACTCGGGCTGACTCCTGCGGACATCGCCGCCGGACTGGCCGCCTACTCGCCCGCGCCGCAGCGTTTTGCGATCAACCGGGTGGGAGGCTGGACGTTCATTGACGACACCTACAATGCCAATCCCGTGTCCATGGCCTGCTCTCTGGAGGAGGCCGTCAGGCTGGCCGGAGACCGCCGTCTGGTGCTGGTGCTGGGAGAAATGCGCGAACTGGGCGCCGACGCCGACCGGGAACACCGGGAACTCGGGCGGCGCATCGCGGCCACTCCGGCCACGCATTGTTTCTTTTACGGCACTCATGCCGGACATGTGCGTGAAGGGCTGGAAGGCTTTTCCGGGGAGTTCATTCCGGCGGCTGCCCCTGAGGATGTTCTCGGGGTCATGCGGGATTTGCGCTCCGAGAAGGGCGTGGTCCTTTTCAAGGGTTCGCGCGGCTGCAAAATGGAAAATTTCTACGCGGCGCTGGAGAGGAGCTGGGCGTGATCTATCATCTTCTGTATCCGCTGAGCGATCAGATAAGCATCCTGAACGTGTTCCGCTACATCACGTTCCGGTCCGTCTATGCCATGCTCACGGCCCTCGTTCTCTCCATCATGATCGGCCCCGCGTTCATCGAATGGCTGCGCAGACTGCGCTTCGGGCAGTACATCAAAAGCTGCGGCCCGGACCACCAGAGCAAGAGCGGCACGCCGACCATGGGCGGCCTGCTGTTCGGGTTCTGTATGCTTTTCAGCGTGTTCCTGTGGGGGGACCTGGGCAATAAGTTCGTCTGGCTGGCCATTCTGGTCTTCACGGGTTTCGGCGCGGTGGGTTTTGCCGACGACTATATCAAGATCGTGCGCAAGCATAACGACGGCCTGTCGCCGCGGGCCAAGCTGCTGGGACAGGTGATCGTCAGTCTGGGGGCCATGTCCCTCCTGGTGTCCTTCCCGGAGTATTCGACCCGGCTCGCGGTGCCGTTTTTCAAGCACGTGAACCCCGATCTGTCCTGGCTGTACGTGCCCTTCGGCATGTTCGTCATGATCGGGGCTTCAAACGCCGTGAATCTCACGGACGGTCTGGACGGTCTGGCCATCGGACCGGCCGTGGTTTCGGCCGGATGTTTCGCCGTGTTCATCTACGTGGCCGGCCACGCGAATCTGGCCCAGTATCTTCAGGTGATCCCGGTTTCCGGCGTGGGCGAGGTGACGGTCGTCTGCGGGGCCATGGTCGGCGCAGGACTGGGGTTTCTGTGGTTCAACGCCTTTCCGGCCCAGGTGTTCATGGGCGATGTGGGCAGCCTCAGCATCGGCGGAACCCTGGGTTTCACGGCCGTGCTCTGCAAACAGGAGCTGCTGCTGGTGGTGGTGGGCGGGCTTTTCGTCATCGAAACCCTGTCCGTCATCCTGCAGGTGGGATATTTCAAGATGAGCGGCGGCAAGCGGATTTTCCGCATGGCTCCGCTGCATCATCACTTCGAGAAAAAGGGCATGCATGAGTCGAAAATCATCATCCGGTTCTGGATCCTGTCGCTTCTGCTGGCGGTCATGGCTCTGGGAACGCTCAAACTCCGGTAGGCCGTGATGCGCGCGCTTTTGCAATCCGACCTGGCCCGCCGGATCCGTGGCCTCCGGGCCGTGGTGGTGGGGGCCGGGCGTTCGGGTCTGGCCGCGGCCGGGCTTCTGGCCGAACTGGGCGCGGAGACGACGGTGCTTGAGCGCAGCGCCGCCGCGGCCGGACTGGCCGCGGAAGACCGGGGGTACGCCGTCGTGTGCGGCGAGCATCGGGCCGAAGATTTTTCCGGAGCGGATCTGGTGGTCCTGAGTCCCGGCGTGCCCCGTTCCCGCATGGAATCCATGATACCACCGCAGGCGCGGGTGATCTCGGAGCTGGAACTGGCCAGCTGGTTCGTCTCCGAAACCGTGGTGGCGGTCACCGGCACCAACGGCAAAACCACCACCACCACGCTGATCAGCCGCATTCTGGAGCGAAACGGCCGGGAGGTCTTCACCGGCGGCAATATCGGCACGCCCCTGTGCGAATATGTGCTGGGCGACCGGCAGGCCGAAATTCTGGTTCTGGAAGTGTCCAGTTTCCAGCTGCAGAACTCCCCGACGTTTCATCCCGATGTGGCGGTACTGCTCAATTTTTCGGCCAATCATCTGGATTATCACGTCTGCATGGAAGAATATCTGGACGCCAAGCTGTCCATGTTCGCGCATATGGAGCCCGGCGATCTGGCCATTGCGCCCGCATCCATGCGCGAAGAACTGGAGGGCCGGAGTTTCACCCGCGCCCGGCGGGAATACTTCTCGGCTTCGGACCGTTTTTCCTGCCCCGGACTGCCCGGCGAGCACAACCGGGCCAACATGGAAGCCGCGTTTCTGGTCTGTCGCCATTTCGGGCTGGACCGGGATCGGGTGCAGCGGGGCATTGACGGCTTTCCGCCGCTGCCCCACCGTCTGGAAGCGGTCACCGAGCATGCCGGGATCATGTTCGTGGACGACTCCAAATCCACGACCGTCGATTCCACCATCGCGGCCCTGCAGAGCCAGGACAGGCCGGTCCGGCTCCTGGCCGGAGGCGTGTTCAAGGGCGGCGACCTGGGAACGGTCCTGCCGCTCATCCGGGAGAAGGTCCGCGGCATCTATCTGTTCGGCGCTTCCCGCGAGCTTTTTGAATCGGCCTGGAAGGATTGCGGGCTCGACATCTTCTGGGACGCGACTCTGGAAGACGCCGTGCACCGGGCGGCCTCCGAGGCCCGCGCCGGGGAGTGCGTGCTGCTGTCTCCGGCCACCTCCAGCTTCGATCTGTTCGCCAATTACAAGGAACGCGGACAGGTGTTCCAGAAAACCGTGCGGGAATGGATGGAGGAACCGCAATGATTCCGGGCCGCCGCGAAGCTCAGGGAGCCGGAAACGGCTTCGACTACATCCTGCTGGGGGCGGTGATCATGCTGTCATCCCTCGGGCTGGTCATGGTCATGAGCGCGAGCGGCATCATGGCGGAGAAGGTTTTCGGCGACAAATACGCCCTGTTCTGGAAGCAGGGGCTGTTCATGGCCCTGGGGTTCGGCATTCTGCTGACCACCATGCGCGCAAACATGGAGTTTTTTTACCGCAGAACCTATTTCTGGATTCTGCTGGCGGCGGCGCTGCTGCTTCTGACGGTGTTCTCGCCGCTCGGGAACAAGGCCGGAGGAGCCAGCCGGTGGCTGCGTCTGGGACCTGTTTCCGTGCAGCCTCTGGAAGCGGCCAAGATCGCCCTGGTGTTTTATCTGGCCTACTTTTTCGCCAACAAGCAGGAAAAGGTCCGGACCTTCAGCGTGGGCTTTCTGCCGCCCATCATGATGACCGGCATGCTGTGCATGCTGCTTCTGCTGCAGCCGGACTTCGGCGGGGCGGTGTTTCTGGCCGCGCTCCTTTTTCTGATGTGTCTGGTGGGCGGCACGCGGATCATCTTTCTGGGCTCGGCCGTCATGCTGGCCGTGGTTTCGGGAATTTTGCTGGTGGTCAATTCGCCGTACCGGTTCCGGCGCATATTTTCCTTTCTCGACCCGTTCAAAGACGCCCAGAACACGGGCTACCAGCTGGTGCAGTCCCTGTACGGGCTGGGCTCCGGCGGCTGGTTCGGCCTGGGGCTGGGCGAAGGGCGGCAGAAGCTTTTTTTCCTGCCCGAGGCGCACAACGATTTCATCATGTCCGTGGTGGGCGAAGAGCTGGGATTTATGGGCATTTCCCTGGTCGTCATCCTGCTGGGCGTGGTGCTGTGGCGGGTGATGGTCATAAGCGTCCGGCAGGAAGGCATGCGCGACCGCATCACGGCTTTCGGAATGGGAGCCATCCTGATCATCGGCGGGCTTTTGAATATGGGCGTGGTCTTCGGGGCCATCCCGCCCAAGGGTGTGCCCATGCCTTTTCTGAGTTACGGCGGCAGCCATCTGGTGGCCGGATTCTTCTGTGCCGGAGTGTTGCTCAATCTGTCGCGCAAGGTGCGGACATGAACAGGCTGATTCTGAGCACAGGCGGCACCGGAGGTCATATTTTTCCCGCCCTGGCCGTGGCCGAGGCGGTGCGCTCCCGTCTGCCGGACTGCCGCATCCTGTTCGTGGGCGGACATCGGGGGCCGGAGCGGCTGTGGGCGGAAAAGGCCGGGCTGGAATTCGCGGCTCTGCCGGCCAGAGGCGTGCTGGGCCGGGGCGTGCGCAGTCTGGGCGCGCTGTTCTGGCTCGGCCGGAGCATGTTCCAGGCCTGGCGGCTGCTGCGCTCCTTCCGGCCGGATGTGGTCCTGGGCCTTGGCGGATACGCCGGATTCTCCTGCACCCTGACCGCCGCCGTGACGGGTATCCCCACGGCCGTCCACGAGCAGAACAGCGTGCTCGGCGTCAGTAACCGCGTGCTGTCCCGATGGGTGGACCGCGTGCTGGTCAGCTTCGCGGACATGGATCTGCCCGAGGCGGCAAGGGAGAAGACCGCACTCACGGGCAACCCCATTCGCGGGCGGATTCTGGAATTGCCGGAAGAGGGCCGGACAGCGGGGCGCAACGTGCTGGTCATGGGCGGCAGCCAGGGCGCTTCGGCCCTCAATCAGGTCATGCTGAAGGAGATGGATGCATTCAGAAGCCAGGGGCTGCGCATCTGGCATCAGACGGGCAGGGACGACTTCGCGGCCGTGAGCGAGGCGTATGCGACGCGGTATCCGGAAGCGCGGGTGGATGCCTTCATAGAAGACATGCGCGCGGCGTATCATTTCGCGGATCTGGTCATCTGCCGGGCCGGGGCCACGACCATCGCCGAGCTGACCGCGATCGGAAAACCCAGCGTGCTGATACCTTTTCCGTATGCCACACACGACCATCAGCTCAAAAACGCCCGCTTTCTGGAGCAGGCCGGGGCGGCCATGGTGTTGCAGCAAAACCAGCTGGGCAGCGTCAGTCTGGCTTCGGCCGTGGCCGATCTTTTCCAGATGTCCGGCCGTCTGAATCAGATGGGGCGGGCCGCCAGAGAGATGGGGCATCCCGGCGCCGGGGAAAAGATAGTCGAACAGCTTCTGGAACTCGCGGCGCGGGGCAGGTGAATTTTATGAGCATGAAATCCAAGATCGGAAAAATCCACATGGTGGGCATCGGCGGATCCGGCATGAACGGCATCGCCGAGGTGCTCATCAATCTGGGATACGAGGTTTCGGGCTCGGATCTGGTCAGAAGCGCGGTGCTGAACCGGCTGGAAAGGCTGGGCGCGACAGTGTTTACGGGACATACGGCCGAAAATGTCCGCGACGCGCAGGTGGTGGTCCGCTCCTCGGCCGTGCGCGACGACAACCCTGAACTGGCCGAGGCGCGTCTGCGCGGCGTGCCCATCATCCCCAGGGCGGAGATGCTGGCCGAGCTCATGCGCCTGAAGACCGGCGTGGCCGTGGCCGGAACGCACGGCAAAACCACCACCACGTCCCTTCTGGCCACGATTTTCATGGAAGCCGGACTCGATCCCACGGTCATCATCGGCGGGCGGCTGAACGCCTACGGAGCCAACGCCATGCTCGGTCAGGGCGCCTATCTCATCGCCGAGGCCGACGAATCCGACGGATCGTTTCTGTGTCTGCTGCCCCTTTTGTCCGTAGTGACCAATATCGACGCCGACCATCTGGATTTCTACAAGGGGTTGGACGAAATCCGGGACAGCTTCGTCAGCTTCATGAACAGCGTGCCCTTTTACGGCCTGAATGTGGTCTGCGGCGACGATCCGGGCGTGCGTTCCGTTCTGCCCCGCGTCCGTCGGCCTGTTTTGACCTATGGTTTCGGAGAGGACAACGTGCTGCGGGCGGAGATCGTCACCCGCGAGGCGGGGTCGAATTTCCGGGTGTACCGGGACGGCGAATTCTGGGGAGAGGTCTCTCTGACCCATCCCGGCCGTCACAACGTGCTGAACGCTCTGGCGGCCATCGGCGTGGCCGAGGAGGCGGGCATTTCCAGGGAAGATATCATCCGGGGGCTGGGCGCGTTCGCCGGGGTTGGTCGGCGGTTTGAGCACAGAGGCTCACGGGACGGCGTGCTGGTGGTGGATGACTACGGCCACCATCCCACGGAAATCGCCGCGACGCTGGAGACGGCCAGGGCGTGTTATCCGGACCGGCGTCTGGTGGTGGCTTTTCAGCCGCACCGGTTCTCACGCACGCAGGCGCTCTTCGGGGAGTTCTCCAAAGTTTTCGAGCCGGTGGACCAGCTGCTGCTGACGGAAATCTATCCGGCCAGCGAGGCTCCGATCCCCGGAGTCAGCGGCCAGAGTCTGGCCCAGGCCGTGCGTCAGGTCAGCCGCACGCCGGTCAGCTTTTTCGAGAATTTTGACGAGCTGGGTGCGGAACTGGGCAGGATTCTTCGGCCGGGCGATCTGCTCCTGACCTTGGGCGCGGGCAGCATCTGGACCGTGGGACAGAAATTTGTGGACGGGGAGATCTGAATATGGGCGCGGCGGTCATGGGCAGAAGAATGCGCAGAAATGTTTCCAGAAGAGTGGAACCGCGCAGAACCGTCAGGACGGGTGCCGTGGCCGGGAGCCTTGTCCTGGGTCTGGGACGGGCGCTTTCCCTGTGTACCCGTCTGGTGCTCGGGATTTTTTTCATCCTGGCTGCGAGTTTCGGCTACCGCTGGATCACCAGTCATGAATTCTTCCGGCTGGAGGCGCTGACCATTCAGGGCGGGCAGCGCCTGGGCCGGGAAGAAATCATGGCTCTCGGCGGCCTCCGGCCCGACGCCAATGTGCTTGACGTCAACATCGCGGACGTGCAGCGGCGGATTGCGGCTTCGGACTGGGTGGAAAGCGTGACCGTGACCAGAGTGCTGCCCAACGGTCTGACCATCGTCGTCAAGGAACGGGAACCGTTCTTTCTGGTCCGGCGGGATGACCACCTGTGCTATGCCGACGCCGGCGGGCGGATCATTGCGGCCGTGAGCGCGGACAAGTTCATTTCCCTGCCGCTTCTGGACAAGGAGGACGGCGTGCCGGTCAGCCCGGGCGTGACCCGGCTGCTGGAGGAAATCGCCCGGAACACGCTGCCTTTCGGCATGAGCCAGATCGCCTGGGTGCGTCAGGACAGCGCCGAACAGTTCAGTCTGCTGCTGGAGCGGCCGCGGGTGTTCGTGCAGCTGGACGGGACGGATCTTGCGGCCACTCTGGACGGCCTGATCAGGCTCTGGGCCGATCTGGAAAGCCGTGGAGAACTGAGCCGCGTGGGCTCCATGTTTGTCATGCCCGGCCGGGCCTGGATCAGGCTGGGCGCTGCGCAGCCGCTGCCGGAGAGTTGAGGGACGCATGCACGCGGGGATGAAGATTTTCGATTATTCCAAGTTCAAGGAAATTGCGCGCCGGTCGCGGCCGGGAGGAGACGGGGGAGTGTATGGCCAAGTCTGAACTGATTGTCGGTCTGGATATCGGAACGACCAAAATTTGCGCCGTTGTGGGAGAGGTGGCCGTCGATGGCGGTGTGGACATTATCGGCATCGGGACCAGCCCGTCCACGGGCCTGCGCAAGGGCGTGGTGGTCAATATCGAACAGACCGTGCAGTCCATCAAGAAAGCGCTGGAAGAGGCTGAACTGATGGCCGGATGCGAGATCCGGGCGGTGTACGCGGGTATCGCGGGCAGCCACATCAAAGGGTTCAACAGTCACGGGGTGATCGCGGTCAAAGGCGGAGAGGTGACGGCCCGGGACATCGAACGGGTCATCGACGCGGCCAAGGCCGTGGCCATCCCGCTGGACCGGGAGGTCATCCACATCCTGCCGCAGGAATACATCGTGGACGACCAGTCCGGCATCGTGGACCCGCTGGGCATGGCCGGCGTGCGGCTGGAGGTGAAGGTGCACATTGTCACCGGAGCCGTGACCAGCGCCCAGAACATCGTCAAGTCCTGCCACAAGTCGGGCCTGGACGTGGAGGATATCGTGCTGGAGGCCTTCGCTTCGTCCAAGGCCGTGCTCACGGACGAGGAACGGGAAATCGGCGTGGCGCTGGTGGATATCGGCGGCGGTACGTCGGATCTGGTCATTTTTCACGGCAATTCCATCAAGCATACGGGCGTAGTGGCTCTGGGCGGGGCCAATCTGACCAACGACATCGCTTTCGGCCTGCGTACGCCCACCCAGGCCGCGGAGAAAATCAAGATCAAATACGGCTGCGCCCTGGCCGAGATGGTCAGCCCGGAAGATGTGATCGAGGTGCCGAGCGTGGGCGGCCGGGAGCCGCGCAGGCTGAGTCGGCAGGTTCTGGCCGAAATCTGCGAGCCGCGCATGGAGGAATTGCTGGCCCTGGTGGATCAGGAGCTGACCCGTTCCGGGTACAAGAAACTGGTCGGCGCGGGCGTGGTACTGACCGGCGGCGCGTCCCGCATTGAGGGCATTCAGGAACTGGCCGAACAGATTTTCAATCTGCCGACGCGCACGGCCTCGCCCGCCGGAGTGGGCGGTCTGAAAGACGTGGTGGACAGCCCCATGTACGCGACGGCGGTGGGTCTGCTCCTGTACGGAGCGGAAAAACATGGAAAGGACAGCAGGATCCGTATCCGCGACAAGAATATTTTTCATTCCATTCTGGCGCGGATGAGAAAGTGGTTCGCGGACATCAGCTGACCGGGATTCTGAAACGGAGTCGCCGGGGCGGCCGGTCCCGGCGGTAATGTCAATTGCGACGAGGGGGAATTATGGGTGGAATCATGGATTTTCTGGAAATGGAACCTCAGGACAGCGCGCTGATCAAGGTGGTCGGCGTGGGCGGCGGCGGCGGCAACGCGGT
Organism: Pseudomonadota bacterium; assembly: GCA_030529235.1. Classification (GTDB taxonomy): domain Bacteria; phylum Desulfobacterota; class Desulfovibrionia; order Desulfovibrionales; family Desulfomicrobiaceae; genus Desulfomicrobium. Next base: position 11,625 of record JAUMXF010000013.1, on the reverse strand, counting down.
CAACAACATGATCAAGGGCGCCTTGCAGGGCGTGACCTTCATCACCGCCAACACGGACATGCAGGCCCTGAAACGCTCCGGTGCCGAATACAAGATTCAGCTCGGCGACAAACTGACCAAGGGGCTGGGCGCGGGCGGCAACCCTGACATGGGCCGGGACGCGGCTCTGGAGAGCCACACCCAGATCAGGGACGTGCTGGGGGACTGCGACATGGTCTTCGTCGCCGCGGGCATGGGCGGCGGAACGGGCACCGGCGCGGCTCCGGTCATCGCCCAGGTGGCCAAGGACATGGGCGCCCTGACCGTGGCCGTGGTGACCAAACCTTTTCACTTCGAGGGCAAGCGCCGCCTGCAGCAGGCCGAGCGCGGCATCAAGGAACTGCGCGAAATCGTGGACAGCATCATCACCATCCCCAACGACCGCCTGCTGACCCTGGCGGCCAAGAAGGCATCCTTCGTGGACATGCTGGCCCGGGCCGATGAGGTGCTCTTTCACGCAGTGAAGGGTATTTCCGACCTGATCATGGTGCCCGGCCTCATCAACCTGGACTTTGCCGACGTCAAGGCCGCCATGGGCGAGATGGGCCTGGCCATGATGGGCACGGGCGTGGCTTCCGGCGAAGGCCGGGCCCGCGAGGCGGCCATGAAGGCCATCACCAGCCCGTTGCTGGAAGATGTGACCATCGACGGAGCCAAGGGCGTGCTGCTGAACATCACCTGCGGGCCGGATCTGAGTCTGGAGGAAGTTTCTGAAGCCTCCGACATCATCCACAATGCCGCCCACGAAGATGCGAACATCTACTTCGGCGCGGTGTTCGATCCGGAGTGCACGGATGAAATCCGCATCACCGTCGTGGCCACGGGCATTCAGGGCAACGCCGTGCGTGAACAGAGCGGCAAGGTGACGTCGCTTTCCTCCGGCAAGAGCGCGTCCCGGCAGGAAGCGGTCATTCCGGGTCTGCGCCCGCGCAGGAAATTCGTCCTGAGCGAAAACACGGACTACAATGTCCCGACGTACTACCGGAACGCGAAAAACAACGCGGCCCATGAGGACCCCCAGCCGGACTTTCGCGCCCGCGCCGCCAACAGTGGGGATGACGCGGAGTTTCTGTTCGACGAGGAGGAATTCGAGATTCCGTCCTTCATCAGAATGCAGGCCGATTAGTACCCCGGCGCGTTTGATGTGTCAGGGGTGCATGAGAAGGGGGCGGTTCCGCGCTTGTACTACGGGCGCGCCGTTCCCGAGCTGAAAGAATGGGGCGGACGCCTGCCCGTGGCGCTGGTCTATCCCGGCCGGATGGACCATGCCCTGTCCACTCTGGGCTGGCAGGTGGTGTACCGTCTCCTTGCGCCGCGCGGGGAACTGGCGGTAGAACGTTTTTTTTGGGAACCCGCTTCCCCGAGGCCCAGATCCGCTGACTCCGGGCGCGATCTGGGCCTCTTCCCCCTCATTCTGTTCAGCCTGAACTTCGAGGGGGATTTCCCTTCAGTTCTGAGCATGTTGCGGTCCGCCTCCGTGCCCGTCCGGGCCTTGGACCGTGCACAGTGGCCGTTGGTACTGGCTGGCGGCCCCATCGCTTTTTTGAATCCCTTTCCTCTGTTGCCCGCTTTGGACGGCATTTTCGTCGGTGAGGCCGAGGCCGGCCTGGATGCGGTCTGCCGCACTCTGGCCGCCAAATGGATGAGCGGTGCGGAAAAAGACGCCGCATTGGAGAGCGTGGCCCGGATGCCCGGCGTTTTCATACCCGGAAGAAGCCGGGAGCCTGCCCGCCGCCGGATAGCCTGGACGGCGCACGCCGAATTGCCGGAGCCCGGCTATTCCTGTTTCGTGAGTTCCGAGGCCCAGTTTAGGGACATGCTGCTGCTGGAGGTGAACCGGGGATGCCCTTACGGATGCCGTTTTTGTGCGGCGGGCAGCATCTACAAGCCGCCCCGCCACGCCCGCATGGCGCGTCTGCAACGCATTGTGGAGGAATGCTCTCCGTACAAGGTCGGTCTGGTGGGCACGGCCCTGACGGACTGGCCCGACCTGCTGCCTTTTCTGCGCTGGCTTGCCGGACGCAAAGTGAAATTTTCCCTGTCCTCCCTGCGGGCCGACGGATTGACCGAGGAACTGCTCGGTTTTCTGCGTCACACAGGCACCCGTTCCGTGACGCTGGCCCTGGAAGGAGCCAGCCGCAGGCTGCGCGCGGCCATGAACAAGAATTTTTCCGAGGATGCTTTTCTGAAAGCGGTGGAGCGGATCAGCCGGATGCAGTTCAATACTCTGAAAGTCTACATGATCACAGGCTGGCCCGGTGAGTCCGAAAAAGACTGGATGGAGCTGGACGGCTTTCTGGGACGTGTGGATGAGGCCAGAAATCTGGGCAGGGGCGGCAGAAACAAGGGTGTGGAGCTTGTTTCCCTGTCTGTGAGCTGTTTGGTCCCCAAACCCTGGACCCCCCTGCAATGGGTGCCCATGCGCGACGAGGTCTGGCTTAAGCAGGCCATGAAGAGAATCAAGAAAATTGTTTCCGGCTACAGGGGGATGCGTTTTTCCGGTGAGAATCCGGCTCAGGCCAGAGTGCAGGCCCTGCTGGCCAGGGGCGGGGAGGAACTTTTTCCTTTTTTGGAGAAAGCCGCGGACATCGGCCTGTCCGCCGCATTGCGTGAAAATGGAGTCTTGGCGGACTCCATACTCGGGCGGGAAGCCGGGAGAGATGATATCTTTCCCTGGGAGCGCCTTGATGTGGGCGTGTCCAGAAAGTTCCTCTACTCCGAGTGGGTCAAGTATCGTCACGCTCTGGCCACTCCACCCTGTCCGGAGGCCGGGTGTGGAATGTGCGGCCTGTGCGGCATGAAATCCTTCCTGGATCAGGAGCGGAACTGAGGGGGCGGGTCTCAGATACTGGGAGAATCCGCCGCGCCGTCCGGGGCGGATTGAATTCCGCCCCGAAGATGAGAGCTATTTGCCGCGAGTGCGGCCGCCGGGTTTGCCGATGGACAGCTGATGCTTGTTCAGCAGGTCGTACAGTCTCGCTCTGGAAAGCCCGGAGATATCCATCGCCTGGCGGAAATCTCCTTGGCTGCGGGCAATGAGCTGCTCGAGGTATGCGGCTTCCATCTGGTGTATGGCAAATTCGCGGACCGTGCGTAGCGGAGGGAGGTCCTTCTCCGGGTCGGATATGAATGCCTGTGGAAAAGGTGGAGTCCTCCAGGCGCTTGCGTGATCCGGCGGTGTGTCCGGTGAAGATACACCGGACGCGGTGGGTGAGTCTTCCGGGATTGGCTCTGAATCATCGGGATCGAATGCACCGCCGTGCGCCGGCAGTGGACTGGGCGTGTAGGGCCGCATGACGGAAACATGCCTGTTCCGGCGTTTGAGAAGAACTTGGGTGCGGATATCCATGGGCAGGTGCTGGGGATAGAGCCGGTTTTCCACGATGGCGTTGTGGACCGTGGCGTAGAGGGCGTTGATCAGCTCCCGCACATTCCCCGGCCAGTCGTAGAGGGTCAGGGCGTGGTGGAGCTCGTAGGAAATTTCTTTTTCAGGGCACTGCAGCTCGAGGCAAATCTGGCGGACATGAAAGTTTGCGATGGGTTGGATGTCCTCCTTGCGTTCGCGTAGGGGAGGCAGGTGGATAACGCTGGCGCAGAGGCGGTGGTAGAGATCCTTCCGGAATGTGCCCTCCTCGATCATGGCTTCCAGGTCTTTGTTGGTGGCGGCGACCAGCCGGAAGTCGCTGCTGATTTCCTTTTTTGAGCTGAGCGGACGGAACTTGCGGTTCTGCAGGACCCGCAGAAGCGACTTCTGAATTTCGATGTCCAGATCGCCGATTTCGTCCAGAAAGATCGTCCCCCCGTCGGCCTGTCTGAACAGACCGTCTCGCGAATCCGCAGCGCCGGTGAAAGAGCCGCGTTCATGACCGAAGAGGAGGCTCTCCGCCAGGGTTTTGGGGATGTTCGTGCAGTCGACCACGATGAAATTCTGTGACGACCGGGCGCTGTTCGCATGGATGGCGCCGGCGAAAAGCTCCTTGCCTGTTCCGGTTTCGCCCAGAAGGAGCACGCTCACATTGCTGCGTGCCACGGTAGCGATATTTTCCAGACACTGATTGAGGCATGGACTTGTGCCCAGGATGGCATCCCGTTTGATATAGTCCCGGCGCTTCACTCCCTTTTTGGCGTCCCGGTGATGCAGGCAGCGATTGATGGCCTGCTCCAGGTCTTCGAAGGTGAAGGGGGCGCACAGGACATCCCACAGACCGGCCCGCAGAGCCTGTTCCATTTTTTCCGGAGCGCAGGCACCGGCAACGCCCAGAATGTGCGGGTTGTTTCTGGATTTGGCCAGTTCCTGAACAGAGGAGCTCAGATCGAGGGGCAGGTCGATATCCAGAGCGATGACATCGTACGCGTTGCTCTTGAGGTTTTCCAGAGCCGCTTCGATTGACGGGGCATAAGCGCACCGGTGGTTTTTCATGATCGGTGCGAGGGCTTGGCAAATATCATTGTGCCTATGGACGAAAAGTATGGCTGCCATGGAAGGTCGGGTTCCTTCGGCGGTGCTGAACATATTTTTGCGTCAGTACCGGCGGGCTGGGGCTTGGAGGTGCGGATTGTTGCGGTCTGTACTCGCTTGCTCGGACATCCTGAGTGGGCGGACCGATTTCTGGGGTCGGGATTATCTGGCGCACAAAATATGAATGTATACAGCGGCTGCTGACAAAAGGGAAGTGGACTTGTTGGGTGTTTGTCCTGTCGGGCTGGACAATATCTGTATGGGTTTTGAAGACTGTCCTGTTGTTTGGGACATTTTACTCTTGCAAAATTTCCGCTCCAAAGTCTGCTGTTAGAGTGGCATTTTTCGGTGCCGGGCCGGAATGCCCAGCCTGTTGACTTGATTCGTGGAAAAAATTTTTTGCTCTCCTGACGGCATGTTGCTGCTTCATTTGCGCGGAGGCTGTTTCCGGACTATACTTTCCAGCAGGTTATATGGCATACATGGGTCGGAATTGTGGTCATGGCGCGCCCGGATATGAATTGGCGCGCGTAATTTCTTCATCACGGAGTTTTTATGCGTCTTTTATTCGTCCACCTGACTGTTGCCTTTTTTGTTTTGGCCGCCTCCGCGGCAGTCGCTCAGGAAGCACGTTTTGCCCTGAACAGCGGGGATGTGCTCGAAATCTCCGTCTGGGGAGACGAGAATCTGACCCGCCAGGTGCTCATCCGGCCTGATGGCAGAATTTCTTTTCCTCTGGTTGGCGACATCCAGGCCGCGGGGCTCTCCGTCGATGAATTGCGGAATGTTCTGGAAGAGAAAATGGACGAGTATATTCATGGCGCGCCTGTGGCTGTCATGCTGGTCGAGCCCCGGGGGTTCAGGGTTTCCGTACTCGGCAAGGTCCAGAAATCGGGTGTTTTTCCCATGGATGGCCCCATGTACGTGTTGCAGGCGCTGTCCATGGCCGGAGGACTGACTCCCTTCGCTTCTTCCGGGTCCATACGGATCGTCCGCGTTGATGGAGAGGGAAAACAGCGTTTCCTGCCTTTTGACTACGACAGGGTGGCAAGTGGGAAAAGCCTGGAGCAGAACATTCTGCTGGAGCCCGGGGATGTCGTTCTTGTCCCCTGATATGCGTCCGCTCTCTTTCTGTGCATGGCTTTGCGCGGGCGTGCTGTTTCTGGCCACCGTGTCCGATGGGCTGTGTAAGACCATGGTCACGCCATCGGTCAAAGCCCGCGGAACTTATGACGACAGCGTGCTGGGCAAGGGCGAGTCTGATCTGGAAATATTGCTGTCCCCGGCCTTGCAGGTCGTTATGGAAGGCGAGGTGGCGTCCTTGTCTCTCACTGGCCGGCTGGATGCCTTCCGGTACGCGGAGCACAGCGAATACAACAGGGAGAACGGGCATGCGGGTGCGGAACTCGGTTATTCGCTGAGCGAACGTACACGTCTGCGGATGGGAGTGTCCTGGATGCGGGATCATACGGTCGAGACGGAGTACGCCGAGTCTGGGTTTGTCACAGAGTCCGTTCCCAGGAATCTTTACAGTGTCACGCCCGGCCTGACAGTACTGGTCAGTGAACGGGATGAGCTGGCTGTGGACATCAGTGCGCAGTCCGTGGACTATGAGCGGGCCGCATATACGGACTACCGGACACTGGGCTCGACGGCGACCTGGAGTCATGCTTTGCGAAATGAGCTGTGGCGGGTTATGGGTCAGGCGAGTGCCTATCTCTATCGTTTTGACCATCCCGGGGGGAAAACGGATCAGCTGGTGCTGACCGGTCTGGCCGGCCTGTCCTGGAGGGCTGCGGAAATGCTGGAGTTCCAGATGATGGGCGGAATCAGCCAGACCATGTCGTCTGTGAATTTGGACTGGGGTGAAGACATGGAGGACAAGCAGCTGACTTTTTCCGGTTCCCTCTCGGCCACTTGGACGGATGAAGTATGGAAGTTGCATGTAGCTGCGGACAGATCCGAGTCCCCATCCAGCTATGGCGAGCTCATCACCCGCGACAGATTGCGTGCTGTTTTTGGCAGGAATCTGTCGGAGCGGCTGTATTGCGGCATGCAGGCGGCGTGGTATCAGTCAAAAACCAGAGGCTTGGTACAGGACAAGGATACAAAGACGTATCTTTTGGGCCCTGTTGCTCGGTATCACCTGAGCGAAGATGTTGCGGTGGAAGGTGGATACCAGTTCATCCGGGAAGAAAACAGAGCTTCCGATAAGACGACAGATCGCAACAAAGTGTATCTGAATCTGTCCATGGATTTCCCCGCTGAATGGTAGGATATGTTTGCCAGTGTCACGTTTTGTCCCCCGGAAAGAAGACCTTTTATTGCGGCGTCTTGGGTTGATATCCGGGAATTGATGCATCAGTCGATCACCTGAATGCCTTGCAAGGAGTTTTGGATGTCCTCCGAAGAAATGGATATTGGATATATTGTAGGTGTCGTCCGGCGCCGCTTCTGGCAGATGGTGGTTCCTTTTGTCGTGCTTTTCTGCATCATTTCGGCTGTGGTGATGCTGCTCCCCGCCAAGTATCAGTCGTCAGCCACCATTTTGATAGAAGGGCAGGAGGTGCCTCAGGAACTGGTGCGTTCCACTGTGACCGGTTTTGTGGAGGAACGGCTGCAGGCTATCATGCAGGTGGTGCTGAACAGGGCCAACCTGATGGGTATCATCGACCGGGTGGGATTGTATAAGGATGAACGCAAGACCATGACTTCCGAGGCGCTTGTGGAGATGATGCGTGAGAACATCTCCATGACGCCCATCAAGGCTGATGTGACCAGCAATACGGGCCGGCCGGCCACGGCGACGATTGCGTTTTCCATCGCCTTCGAAGGAAAGAATCCGGCTCAGGTGCTGCAAACGACCAATACGCTGGTATCTCTTTTTCTGGAAGAGAACCTGAAGAACCGCGAGGAGAAGGCCTCTACCGCATACTCCTTTTTGGAGAAGCAGCTCGCTACATTGCGTGACGAGGTCGCTCATTCCGAAGAACTGATAGCCCGGTTCAAAGAAGAGCATTTGGGCGTATTGCCGGAACTAACGCAGCTCAATCTGCAGACATTGGAGCGCACCGACCGTGAGATCCAAACGCTGGAAGAGCATATCAGAGGGCTTCTGGAACGCCGGGCTTTTCTGGAAGGTCAGCTTGCCACCGTCCCGCAGCAGCGGACTCTGGTTACCGCAGATGGTACGCATGTGCTGGCACCGGCGGAAGAGTTGCGGGCCCTGCAGGCCCGCTATGTTGCTCTCAGTGCAACACATTCGGAAAAGCATCCGGACGTCATCAAATTGCGCGAACAGATTGTCTCCCTGGAAGGTTCGGGCGGAAATATGGACTTGGCGGCGGACCTGCAGGCGGAACGCGCCAGACTTACGGAAATGAAAGGCAAATATGGCCCGAATCATCCGGATGTGCGGGCAGCCGAACGTCGGGTGAAGGCTCTGGAAAAGCGTGGAGCCGGTTCGAAGAAGTGGAAGAATTCTTCTGCATCCGCATCCGGGGACAATCCGGCCTGGGTGACTCTGAAAAGTCAGTTGCAGGCGACAGATATTGACCTGCAGACGCAGCGGACCAGAGTGGCGGCGTTGCGTGCGCGTCAGGAAGAGCTGGTCCGACGTCTGGAGGACGCGCCCAGGGTGGAGCAGGAGTACCGGAGGCTTGAGCGGGATTACCAGAACGCGCAGTTCAAGTATCAGGAGACATCACGGAAGTTCATGGCGGCCAGAGAATCCAGGGAGCTGGAGCAGGAACGGGTAGGAGAAAAACTGACTCTCATCGAGCCCCCCATGCTCCCGGAGGTTCCATCCAAGCCGAAACGTCCGTTGCTGCTGCTGGTCGGCTTTGTGTTGTCTTTGGGGGCCGGTGCCGGCTGCGGGGCATTGGCTGAGGCTTTGGATAGTTCCGTTCGGGGCGTGCGTGGCCTTCGCGCTTTGACTGATGTTCCGTTCTTGGGGCGCATCCCGCATATCAGCACCGCCGAAGGTGTAGCCAGACGTAAGAGGCGTCTTTTTTGGGCGCTTGTGATAGCGGCAGGAGTACTGGTGATGCTGTTCGGAGTCGTGCACATCTTCGTGCGGCCGCTGGATATCCTTTTTTATCAGGCAGTGGGCCGAATTTTTGGTGTCTGAATCATATCCCTCTAGCGCAATGAAATCCGGTATTAAGAAGGTAGTCTTCGAAGAGGAAAGTCTATGAGTAAAATCATGAAGGCTCTTGAGAAGGCCGAAAGGGCGGAACGTAGAGTCAATGGAGGGGATGGGGCTTCGGAACGTGTGGAAGAGAACTCCTTCTGGTTTGAAGGCTCTCCTCAGTCTGCTCCGGAATACAGACCTCCCTCCCGGGAACACCATGAGGAGCCCCGTGTTAATGTTGCGGTCCGTTATGAGAAAACATCCGTTGAGCAGGCATGCTTTCATAGAATGGAAGAGCGGAGGCTTCTGGGATCACATGCGCCGCAGGAATTGCGGGACGCCTTCAATGTTGTACGCACCCAGCTGTTGCAGCAGACCCGCCCTAAAAAGCTTAACACGATAATGGTCACCAGCCCCGGCCGGAGTGAGGGGAAGACTACTGTGGCCACTAATTTGGCGATCACTATTTCCCGCGATGCCAGTCAAACCGCGTTGCTGGTTGACGCAAATCTGCGTTGGCCGGGTATTTCTTGCGGCCTGGGTATGGGTAATCGGCCGGGTCTGACAGACCATCTCTTACGGGGAATTCCGCTGACCCAGACGCTTGTCAATCCCGGGATGGAAAAGCTGGTGGTGCTTCCTGCCGGCGGTTCACAGGACGACTCCGCCGATATCTTGGGCTCTCCGGCAATGGAGCGGTTGGTAGAGGAAATGAAGACCCGATACCCGGACAGATATGTTATTTTTGACTGCCCCCATTTGCTTGATATTCCGGATGCTCTGGTTTTTGCGGAGTACGTGGATGGTATTGTGCTTGTTGTGGATGAGGGAAAAACTGATCGCAACGACTTGAACACGGCGTTGAAAATGCTGGAAGGGAGAAATCTTTTGGGCGTTGTTCTGAATAATACCAGTGGGACATCTTGACAGCAGCAGAGACGCTGGGATTTTGACGGGCCAAATAGAGCCATCGTATTAACATTAAGCAGATTTTCATATGTACGAAAAGTTTTACGGGTTGCGGGAACGGCCCTTTACCATCATGCCCAATCCCCACTACCTGTACATGAGTCAGAAGCACAAACTGGCTCTTGCACATCTGAGGTATGGTCTGTCCGAGGGTACCGGGGTGGTGGTTCTGACCGGTGGGATAGGCACTGGAAAAACTACGCTGCTTCGGCATGTGCTGGGAAAGATCAAAAATGTGGCCGATGTGGCTCTGGTTTTCAACACCAATGTTACCGGCGACGAGTTGCTGCGGCTCATCATTCAGGAGTTTGAGGCTGGCAGCCCCGGCCAGGACAAGACTGCAAACTTGGCCTTGCTCAATGATTTTTTGATCGACCGCTTTACTCATGGCCGTCGGTCCATCGTGATTGTGGACGAAGCGCAGAATCTGTCCCGCGACGCATTGGAGGAAGTGCGGCTCCTTTCCAATCTTCAGGGCACCTCCCGGCCGTTGTTGCAAATCGTACTTGCTGGTCAGCCCGAGCTGCGCAGAAAATTGGCTGATCCCACCCTGACTCAACTGACCCAACGCATTACTTCGACATATCACCTTTCGGCTTTGGCCCAGGAAGAGGTCAAGGCCTATATTTGCTTCCGTTTGGCGCAAGCAGGCGGAAATCCTTTGCTTTTTTCCGATGAAGCCATGGAAGGCATCCATATCGCTTCTAAAGGGGTGCCTCGTTTGATCAATATTTTATGCGACGCTTCATTGTTACATGGTTATGCGGATGGTGAACCAAGCATCAGCCGGAGAATTGTGGACAACGTGATCGAAGAGATGGCTTTGGTCCTGCAGTCCACAGGTTCTCTTATCCCTGAGCCTTCAGCTGGCCTGGATATCCCCTACAATATGGAGGATCGGCTGCTCTCCATAGAGCGGCGTTTGAAAGTATTGGAGGAACATCTGGCTGCATGGAGTACAGAGGGACAGTTGGCTTCTCTTGAGATTGAGGTCTTGAAAGAGCAATTAAATCGAAACATTCAGGAGCTAAAGCCGGATGATGGTGGAATGGAGATAACTCCTGCGGCACAAAATAAGTCAGAAAGGGGAATAAGGCTTTCTTCAATAGTTGTACAGAAAGAAACATCTGAGGATGAAGCAGCGCCACAAGGCGAGGCTAAATTTTTTGAAAAGATAAAAAAATTTTTTATAAGGGTTGTATTGGGTGAGTAATATGCTGCGTAGAGAGTTTTTGAAATACTCCAGTGCGGCACTAGTCGCATGGATGAGTCAATTGGGTCAGTTTGCTGAGGGGAAAAATAAAGAAATAAATTGGTCTTATGGATTAAAGCCACTCTATTGTCTCGCTTATATTGATCCTCAAAATAAGAAGCATGCAGGACAGGAGGGTTTTATATCAAAGTACCCTATTGCTATTATTCCTCAAGATACTCGAGAACGGTATGTAAGATTTAGACAACGCTTGCGGAATTTGAATCCTGATCAGAAGCTCCTTGGCTATATGATGACAATTGATGAAAATGGTTTGCGTGGCCCCGCTCACAAATTGATGCAATCTGTGCATGATAGTTGGTTAACCTTGCCGGGAGGTCTCGTCCCTACAAAGAATATTCCCTCTGGGGCTATTAAAAAACGAAGAATTTATGACCCGAGAAAATTGAGGTTTCGGAAGCGTTTTGTTGAGGCCTGTCAATTGCTTGTGGATAAATATCATTTTGATGGTATATTTTTTGATAATTGTACCATTTATGGCAGATTTGCATCCATTCCTGGTTTGGGGGCCGAGTTGCTAGCAGGGCTACAGGAGGTCATTTTTGATGTTAGAAGGGCTTTGCCGTCAACTCTTTTGATTGCAAATACAAGGTATAGCTTTAAAGGGTTAAACGGTGAAATGAACGAGGGGCGGGGGGGGGAGCTTCCGCGGGAAGCTGGGCCAATTTTGGGTCACGTTGAACCTTATATTAATATGTATCACTATTATATAAAAAATACTGACCGGTCAAGCTTGCTGCTGGCAGAGAATAA
>JAUMXF010000129.1 GCA_030529235.1 Pseudomonadota bacterium | reverse complement strand
CAGGGCACACACTTCGTGCTGCAGGGAGAGCTTTCGCCGGGCGATCTGATTGTCTTTATCACCTACCTCAAGAGCACCTTCCGGCCGATCCGCATGTTTGCCAAGTATACCAGCCGGATGGCCAGGGCCATTGCCGCGGGCGAGCGCATCGTCGATCTGATGGCAGAAAAGGCGGATATCGAGGACCTGCCCGACGCGGTGACCGCGCCTCCCTTCAAAGGGGCTCTGCGTTTCGAGGGGGTGAGCTTCGCTTACGATCCGGAGCATCCCATCCTGCGCGGGATTGACCTCTCTGTGCCGCCGGGCCGCCATGTGGCCGTGGTCGGGCCTTCGGGCATGGGCAAATCCACCCTGGTGAGTCTGATACTGCGTCTCTATGACCCCAGTCAGGGCCGGGTGCTCATCGACGGGATGGATATCCGCGGCTTCCGTCTCAAATCCCTGCGGGAGCAGATCAGTATCGTTCTGCCCAACAGCCTGCTCTTTGCCGCCAGTATCCGCGACAACATCGGTTACGGCGCGGCCAGTGCCAGCTTTGCCGAAATCGAGCAGGCGGCCAGACTCGCCAATGCCCACGATTTCATCATGGTCATGCCCGATGGCTACGACACCGAACTGGGCGAGCGCGGGGTCACCCTTTCAAGCGGCCAGCAGCAGCGCATCGCCATTGCCAGGGCCGCCCTGCGCCAGAGCCCGATCCTCATCCTAGACGAGCCGACCACCGGTCTGGACCGCAGCAACGAACAGGCGGTGATCGAGGCCCTTGGCAAGCTCGCCCGGGGACGCACCGTGATCATGATCACCCATGATCTCGATCTGGCCGCCCGGGCGGATGAAATCGTGTTTCTCGAAAACGGCAATATCATCGAGCAGGGCTCCCATGCGGAGCTGCTCAGCCGGGGCGGGCCTTATGCCGCGCTTTTTCGGGCCCGCAACCCGTCCACTTCGCAACGGCGCGAAACAGCCGGAGAATAAACCATGCTGAACGGCCATGATCTGGAGGTGACTGCCAGAGATCCCGGCCTGCCGGGGCTGAGCATCCTGCTTGATGAGGAGCGGGCGCTGGGACTTTTACAGCGGCTCTATCCGGAACAGGCAATCCGCGATCTTTCTGTCAGCTACCTCAAATACAAGCCGCGCACCAACTGTCTGGCGGGTTTTGCCGCCAGTGTCGGCGCTCAGGAGGCAATACGGATCTCGGCCAAGGCCTATCCTGAAAAGGAATACGCCAAAGAGCGGGCCCGTTGCCAGAAGGGAAACGGTGGCGGGCAGGGTGGTCATGAGCCCCATTTTGTGGACGCCTGGCAGTTGGCGGTCTGGTCTTTTCCACGAGATCGAAAACTGACGGGTCTGACGGCGCTGGGGGAGGCGGATGCGCGCCGACGGCTTCTGCAGGATATTCTGCCCGCAATGCCCGAGCTGTGGCCGGCCGGAATGGAGACTCTGCGCTATAAAAACGAACGCAGATACGTGGGCGGATTGCTGGTTGGCGGTGAAGCCCGGGCGCTCATCAAGGTTTATGAAGCGCGGGATTTCAAAAACGCCTGCAGGGCCGCGCGGACCATCGATACTTTTGCCGTGGGCAGCGGCCTGAGTGTCGCCAGACCTTTGGGTATTTCCCAGGATGAGCGCATCATAATCAGCCGCTGGCTGGACGGTCGGCCGCTGCGCCAGATCCTGCACGAGGCTCGGGATTTGAGCCGAAAGCCGGGCCGATTGCAGGCCGTGGGAGCGGCTTTGGTCGGCTTTCATCAGGAGGGGCCTGGTTCGCTTGCCATGGCTTCGCCGGAAAACGAGGCTTTCTCGGTTCTGGCCGCCGCCAATGCAGCAGCCTTTCTCTGCCCAGCCCTGGCAGCCCGGCTGCGCCATCTCGCCGCCGGTATTGCTGCGGAATTGCTCTCTATGCCCCCCCAGCACCACCCTATCCATGGAGATTTTTCCAGCGATCAGGTGCTGGTCGATGGGTCGGATGACGGCGGGATCGCCATCGTTGATTACGATCAGGCCCGCATCGGTGATCCTGCCGCGGATCTTGGCTCTTTTACCGCGCAGCTGTTCTATGACGAGGCGGCTGGAGCCTTTGCGGCCGGCACCGCCGAAGTGCTGGGGGGAGCCGTGCTGAATGGCTACCTGGACGCTTGCGGACAACGGGAAACCCTCCCGCGGTACAACCTCCACACAGCGGCAAAACTGCTGCAGCTCACGCCCCAGGCTTTTCGTGTCCGCCACCCGCAGTGGCCGGAGTTGATGGCCCGGCTCGTGTACCACGCAGCTGCATTTTGGAGAAAGCATGCCCGGCATGAAACCGGAACATAGGGCCGTGCCGATGGGTCACGGCAAGACCGGTCCTGTTCCGGTTCACGATCCGGACCTCAGTATTGCCGATTCCAAAATGCCCATGCTGGTTCAGGCATTAAACCCGGCGTACATGGCCCGCGCCCTGCGGGAACAGGTGGAATCATCCGGGCGCAGTCCTTTTTCCGGCACGGCATGGCTGGTGGCAGCGATTTATGTACGGCGGCACAAACCGGGCCGCCGCTGCCTGATCGAGTATGAACTGGCCGACCCGGAAAAGGGCGGCCGCTTTTCGGTTCTGGGAAAAATCAGGGCCAAGGGGCTCGATCGACGCAGCCATGCGGTGCAGCAGCATCTGTGGGAAAACGGCTTCGACGGTTCCTGCGCGGATGGCGTCTCGGTTCCCGAGCCTCTGGGCCTGTTGCCGCATCTTTCCATGTGGCTGCAGAAAAAGGTGTCGGCAAGGCCGGTTATCCAGGGGTTGAACGGAGAAAATGGCCCGGCCCTGGCCGGGCGGATCGCCGAGGCTCTGCACAAGCTGCACCGGCTGGGACCATTGCCGGAGCGGGTGCACGGCATGGAAGATGAGCTGCGCATTCTGGAGACACAGCTGACAGCCTTGACCTGTCTGCATCCGGCCTGGAAAAACCGCATCGACGAGCTGCTTGGGGCCTGTACGCGACTTGGCCGCAGCCTGCCGTACAGCCCTCCCTGTCCCAGTCAGCGGGATTGCTATCATGACAATATTCTTTTTGACGGCGACCGGCTCTTTCTGGTGGATCTTGATCTCTACTGCCAGGGTGACCCGGGGCTCGATCCGGGCAACTTCATCGCCCACCTCATCGACTACAGCCTGCGCAGCCAGAGAGATCCTGGTAGTCTGAGCGGAATTGAACAGGCCCTGGCCACGCGCTTTGGCGCATTGACCGGCCATATCCATGACCAGCGGGTGGCGGTCTACACCACGCTTTCCCTGGCCCGGCTCATTGCCGTCAGCACCCGTATCCCCGGCCGTGAACAGTGGACCGGCCGACTCATGGATCTTTGCGAACTTCGCATCGAGGAGCTGCATTCATGATTTATTTTCTGAAAAAACAAGCAATCAGCCCCGGTTTTTCAGTGATCGACAGCCTCATGGCCTGGAAAAAACGCATATCCACAAGACGGCGAACTCTTTTTTTTGTGTTTTTCTCCGTCATCGTCGGAGCGGCGTTCATAAATCCCGCGGCTCATGCCAAGGACAAAAAGCATGAAAGCAAGTTCAAGGTAAAGACGGCTCTGGAGTCCAAAATTGATATCCGGAACAATCGGGATCTTGATTCCGACAGAGATGATTCTCTCTCCGTACTCGACCCGGAGCTGAGTGTGGGAATCCTCTACAAGGCTGCGAATTATTTTGAAATTTTTGCGGAAATCGAGGCCAGCCGCAAATTCACCCTTGCTCATGGCGATGATATTCCCTCGCCCTCCCACGACAGAGAACTGAACCTCAAACAACTCTACTTCAATCTTGAGGACTGGCCCTTCGACAATCTCGATATCCGCCTCGGCCGCCAGGAGTTCGAAGACGAGCGCGAGTGGCTCTACGACGAGGAACTGGATGGCCTGCGCTTATTCTACAAACAGGGCGTTTGGTCGGGCGAGCTTTCCGCCAGCCGTCTCTCCGCTTTCAGGAAAAATCTCCTGAGTGATGACGACTTCGATGCGCATCTCAACTACTACATGGCCTACGGCAGCTATAAGCTGCAAAAGCACTACGAGTTCAATGCCTACGCCATCCTGATTGATGACCTCTCCAAGGCTTCAACCGAGCAGGTGCTCCTGGGCCTGCGCAGCCGGGGAACGCTTCTGGACGCGCTTGATTACTGGGCGGAGCTGGCCACGGTGCGCGGCCGGGATGAGGGGATGGACCTGTGTGGATACGGCTTTGATCTGGGCGTAACCTGCCGTCTGCCCGCTGTATTTTCTCCCAGCCTCAGTCTGGCTTATGCCTTTGGCAGCGGCGACAGTAATACGGACGACTCGTTCGATGGCAGCTTCCGGCAAACAGGCATTCAGGACAATACCGGCCGCTTCAACGGAGTGGAGGATTTTCAGCTCTACGGTGAAACTCTGGATCCGGAGCTGAGCAACATCCACATCATTACCGCTGGACTTGGTATCCGCCCGACAGAGAACAGCTCCCTTGATCTGATCTATCACCACTACCGTCAGGATACGGCAAGGGAGGGCAGACTGCGCAACGCCTGGATACGGAAAAAGACCCTTGGGGAGAGCCACGATCTGGGTCAGGGCCTTGATATCATTGCCGGTTACCGCGAGATAAAAAATCTTCAGCTCTATGCCCGGTACGGTCTTTTTTTCCCGGGGGACGCCTTCCCGGACGGGACGGATACTGCCTCCAGCTTTCAGGCGGGTTTCAAATATAAATTCTGAGCGGCAGAGGGAATCCTCCGGCAGATACCTCTGGCGGCCTTTCAGGAGGGAATCGCCCGTTTCCGTGAGGCGGACTCTCAACCTGCTCTGATGCACACGCCCAAAGAAAAAGGACCTAGTTTTTCTAG
>JAUMXF010000128.1 GCA_030529235.1 Pseudomonadota bacterium | reverse complement strand
CCTTCCCGTTCAGGACGGCCCGCTTCACGGCCTCCAGAATGACCGAAAAATTCGGCCCGGGAGTCACGCCCATGGCCTTGATGTCCGCACCGGAAATGGCCACACGCACGTCCTGAAGGGTGGTCAGAAAACGGGAAATGGCTTTCTTGAGCTCCTGTTTGCGCTGCTTGGCCATGGCATAGAGCAGGCCCTCCAGGGGGACGGGAGAGAGAATGTCGTAAAGTTCCGCCGAAGATCCGTTCGTCCGTCCCCATTGCGCCAGCTGCATGACCATGAAGCGCAGCTGTCTGCGCGTGCTTTCCACCAGTTCCGTCCGCCTGGGGACGAATTGCAGGCGGCTGGTCAGCAGGTCCACGCCGGTCGCGTCGAATCCCGAAACCAGGCCCAGAAAATAGACGATCCATACGTCCGGAGCCTCTTCCCGGTACAGCAGCCGGTACCATGTCACCACGCGCTCGATTTCCTCCAGCAGCCGTTCCTTGCTGGGCGGGAAGTGCAGCAGCGGGTGGATGGCCTGAAGCAGGCCCAGATCGCGCATACGGACCAGACCGGCTACCGGAGCCGCGTCCTCGGCCAGCAAGCGCAGTTCGTGCCGGATGCGCGCGCCGGACAGACGCTGGAAAATGTTCAGGCGCACGGCGTTTTTGATGAGCCGCTCGGTCTGGGCGCCGATTCGGAACTGGAAGCGGCCCTCGAAGCGGATGGCCCGGATGATGCGGGTGGGGTCTTCCACGAAGGACAGGGAATGCAGGGCGCGGATCACGCCGTCCTTCAGATCCTGCTGTCCGCCGAAGAAATCCACCAGCCGTCCGAAGTGGGCCGGGCTCAGGTGCACGGCCAGGGTGTTGATGGAGAAATCCCGGCGGTACAGGTCCATTTTCAGGGAAGACAGCTCCACCACGGGCAGGGCGGCCGGGTACTCGTAGTACTCCAGGCGGGCCGTGGCCACGTCGACCTTCTGGCCGGAAGGCAGAATGAGAACGGCCGTGCGGAATTTCAGATGCGGCCGGATGCGGGCTTCCAGACGCTCGCCCAGGGTCTGGGCGAAGGCCACGCCGTCGCCCTCGACCACCAGATCGATGTCGTCGTTGGGAATGCCCAGCAGCATATCCCGCACAAATCCGCCCACGGCGTAGACATCCATGCCCATTTCCCGGCCGGTGCGGCCCGCCAGCCGGAGCAGTTCCAGCATGTCCGCGGGCAGGCGCTCCCGCAGCAGGTGCTGGATGTTCTTCTCCTGCCGCTTGCCCGGAAACAGGGAGTCCGGAATGCGGGCGGGTTCCTGCACCAGCAGGTTGATCAGATCCGTGCGGGTGATGACCCCGACCATCTCCTGCCCGCGCAGCACCGGCACCAGCCGCTGCCGCTCCCCCAGGATGATTTCCATGATCCGGTACAGGTCCTCGTCCTCGGTGACGGTGGAAAAATCCTCCTGCATGTACTCGGCCACCCGTTCCGCTCCCAGCCCGTGCCCCACGGCCTTTTCCGCCACGCTGTTCTCGATGATGCCGCAGACCTGCTCCCCGTACTCCATGACGGGCAGGGCTTTCAGGCCGTAGCGGACCATCACCTCGGCGGCCTGGGCCACGGTCTGTCCGGCCTGGATGCGGACCACCGGCGAAGACATGAACTTGCGGACCACCATCTGCGGATTGATGTGGGAGTAGAGCAGGGCGAAAAGCTCGTCCTTCACCTGGGAAATGGTGCGGTCCTTGATGGAGGCCGAGGCCGCATAGGCGTGTCCGCCGCCGCCGAAGGAGGCGCAGATGACGCTCACGTCCACTTCCGGAGCCTTGCTGCGGGCCACGAGCTGGATTCTGTTGCCCATGCGCCCGATGGCGAAGAGGACGCGCATGTTTTCCATGTCCATCAGCTTGTGGATGAGCAGGGCGAAATCTCCGACATAGGCGTCCAGATCCACTTCGGTCACCACCACGCTGATGCCGCTGATGGAGTGCGTGGCGGCGGCCTCGATGAGCTGCGAAAGGATGGCCACCTGTTCGGCGGACAGCTCCCGGTTCATGATTTCGCGGATGGTTTCCAGCTCCATGCCCTGAGTCTTGAGCCAGGCCGCGGCTTCGAAATCGTGCTCCGTGGTGGAGTTGAAGGTGAAGCCGCCGGTGTCCTCGAATATGCCAAGACCCATGATGGTGGCCTCGTCGGGCGTCACGGACAGGGACAGCTCCCGCAGACGGGAGACCATGATGGCGGTGGTGGAGCCCCAGATCTTACAGTATTCCACATCGGCGGAAATGGAGTCCTCCGTGGGCGGGTGGTGGTCGAAGAGATGGATGGAAAGCCCCGGCAGGGAAAAGAGGGCGTCCACATGCTCCAGCCGGGATCTGTTCCGGGTGTCGACGATGACCAGGCGGCGTATTTCCTTCGTGTCCAGATCCTTCAGGTTCTTGAAGTCGAAGAGATACATGACGCTCTGGATGAAATAGTCCTTGAGGGAGCCATCCTGAGTGCCCGGAAAGATCATGACCGCGCCGGGATACAGCTTTCCGGCGGCGATCATGGCGGCCAGAGCGTCGAAATCCGCGTTGGCGTGGCAGGTGATGACGGTGTCGGACATGGTTCACGCGCGGGGATGGAAGGTGCGGTGCAGGCCGAGCATGCGCGCGGATTGCACATGGGTGTATATTTCCGTGGCCATGATGTCGCTGTGTCCGAGCAGAATCTGGACCGTGCGCAGGTCGGCGCCGCCTTCGAGCAGATGGGTGGCGAAGGAATGGCGCAGGGTGTGGGGGGAAACCGCGCGTGTGATGCCTGCCTCGAGCGCGTAGCGCCGGATCAGTTTCCACACGCCCTGTCGGCTCAGGGCGCGGCCCGAGCGGTTCAGGAAAACCGCGCCGCATTTGGGACTGAAGAGGGGCCGCCAGTGCCGGATATAATCCAGCAGCAGGGAGACGGCCGAGTCGTGTACGGGGACGAGCCGTTCCTTGCTGCCTTTGCCCAGAACGCGCAGCAGCCCCGCCTGCGCGTCGAAATCGGACAGGTCGAGCCCCGTCAGTTCGGACACGCGCAGGCCGCAGGCGTAGAGGAGTTCCAGCATGGTCCGGTCCCTGAAGCCCAGGCGTTCGCCCTTGAGAGGCCGGTCCAGCATGGCCAGAACCTCTTCCCGGCTCAGCACACCGGGCAGTCTGCGCAGGAGTTTCGGGCTGTCCAGAAGGGCGGCCGGGTTGGCGGCGAGGCGGCCTTCGCGCAGGAGGTAGTCGAAAAACCCGCGCAGGCTGGAGATGGCCCGGGCGACGGACGCGTTCCCGAGGCCCTTGCGGCGCAGGTGCACCAGATAGAGAAAGAGGACATGCTCATCCACGCTTTCCAGAGAGCCGGAGTGGTCCAGCAGAAAATCCCGGAAGAAAAACAGGTCCGAGCCATAGGCTTCCACGGTCTTCTCGGCCAGCCCGCGGATGACGGTGAGATGTTCGAGATAGCGGTCGATGTCTTCCTGCATACCGGGCAGGGTACATCTTCGCCCCTTGTCTGCACAAGGTGAAATAGGTAGTCCCCTCCCATGTGCGAGCCCCTTTTCCGGACGGGATACATCGGCCTTGGCTCCAATATGGGGGACCCCGGAGCGTACCTGCGCCGGGCTCTGGACGCCCTGAACGGCGCGGAGCATACGGAGGTGGAAGACGTTTCCCCTGTTTTCTGCACCGAGCCCCAGGGGCTGCGCGGCCAGGCCTGGTTCAGCAACTGCGTGGCCCGCATCCGGACGGCCCTCGGTCCGGAGGCTCTGCTGGCCGCCCTGGCCGGAATCGAAGCGCGGCTCGGGCGCGTGCGGGAGCTGAAGTGGGGGCCCAGAACCATAGATCTGGACATCCTGCTGCTGGGGGACATCCGCTGGAGTTCGGACACGCTGGAAATTCCGCATCCGCGCATGTGCGGGCGGGCCTTTGTACTGGTGCCGCTCATGCATCTGGCCCCGGATATCCTGATTTCCGGCCGGACGCCTGCCGAATGGCTGTCCGGGCTTGTCTATTCCGTAAACGGCGACGCCATCCGTCAGGAAGAATCTGACGCCTAGGAGTGCACATGCTCAAGTTTTTCATTTTCGCGGCGGCCTGTTACCTTCTGTACAAACTCTTCATGAACGACAGAAAGAAGAAAGCCCAGGTCCGGACGGCCCGGAACGAGGCCATGGCCAAGGAAGGCGTGCTGGTCAAAGACCCTGTCTGCGGAACCTATGTATCCAGAGATTCGGACATCCGGATCAAGGATGGCGGCGAGGTGCGCTGTTTCTGCAGTTACGAGTGCCGGGACAAATATCTGAAAGAGCTTCAATCCTGACCGGGAGGGAACCATGCAGTTTTTTATCGACACGGCGAATCTGGAGGAAATCCGCGAGGCTCAGAAAATGGGTCTGGTGGACGGCGTAACGACCAACCCGTCCCTGATGGCCAGGGAAAGTGGAGACTGGCGCGAGCGGGCCAGGGAAATCTGCGCTCTGGCGCCCGGTCCGGTCAGCCTGGAAGTCATCGCCCTGGACGCCGAGGGGATGATCCGCGAAGCGCGTGAACTGGTGGAATTCGGCCCCGATGTGGTGGTCAAGATCCCCATGACCCTGGATGGCATGAAGGCCGTGCGCGCACTGAAAGCCATGCACATCGACACCAACGTGACCCTGGTCTTTTCCGCGGCCCAGGCTCTGCTCGCCGCCAAGGCCGGAGCGACGTATGTCAGCCCGTTTGTGGGCCGCCTGGACGACGCGGGCCAGAACGGCATGGAGCTGGTGCGCCAGATTCTGACCATATACAGGAACTACGGGCTGGATACGCGGATTATCGCGGCCAGCATCCGCAGCCCCATGCATGTGCTCGACGCGGCTCTGGCCGGAGCGCATATCGCCACTGTGCCGTACAAGATTCTGGTGCAACTGGCCGCCCACCCGCTGACAGACAAAGGGATCGATGCATTCCTCGCAGACTGGAAGAAAAAGGCCGGTGAATAAGAGAAGTCATTTTGCGCCAGCCGCCGGACACATCCGCTGAGGATAACCTGTTCCCCACCTGATCATAGGT
>JAUMXF010000127.1 GCA_030529235.1 Pseudomonadota bacterium | reverse complement strand
GGCGGATCAGGCCGGGACCGGCTCAAGACACATTCTTCCCCGCCGGAAAGTTTCCATCTTTTCCAGCCGCCGCAAAATCAAAGCCCTGTCACTCCTGCCGCGCCGCGTACAGTTCCGGATTCAGAGACGGGTCGTTGTACATTTTACACTGAAAATAGACTTTCGGGCTTTTACGGCCCTGCGCGTAGTCATCCACCAGATCCAGCACCGCCGCAGTCAAATCCTGGTGCTGGGCCAGCAGCGTATCCAGCTTCTCCCGGCACCGGATTTTGTGTTCCGGGTCCACGTCCGTGCGTTCGGACTGCTCGCGCATATGGAAGATCTTGAGACTCAGAATGGACAGCCGGTCCAGAGCCGCACCCAGGGTTTCGGTGTTGTACCGCCCGGCAGCGTCTTCCTTCTGCGCCGCAAAATCTGAAATGAAGTGCACCAGCCACTCGTCCACCCGCTCCATGAGATCGTTCCGCTGCTGGTTCAGTCTGTCGATCTCCCGCTTGCAGGCGGTGATGACGGCATCATCCACATCCTTCCGCCGGGCCCGGTCTTCCACGTGCCAGAGCTGAAAATTCTTCAGATGCTGCCGTATGGCCAGTTCCACCAGACCGTCTCCGGGCCGCTCGGGGATATCCTCGGGGGGATCGGATTGGTGCCAGAGGGTAACCTGCTCCATCTGCGCGGTCCAGGCGTCGCGCAGGAGCGTTTTCAGAAGCTGGGGGGCGATATCGGTCATGCGATTTTCTCCGGAAACCGGCGGTTACTTTTTGAGCAGCAAAAAAACCCGGGGGCGGGCCTGCAGATGCCCGGCCAGAAACTCGGCGTCCTGCCCGGCTCCGCAGAAAAGATCCAGGCGGCTTCCCCTGATGGCTCCGCCCCGGTCCTGCGCCAGAGCCAGAAAGGCCGCAGACCCGTTCTTCCGGTCCGGCAAAACCGCATCCACGGCCAGAATGGAGCCCAGAGGCAGGAAATCGGGGTCCGTGGCCATACTGACCATGGGCGTCAGCGCCCGGCCCATGGCCCCGAACGGTCCGTCTTCGGCCAGACGGAAAAAAACGTAGCTGGGATTGGCGTTCAGCAGCTCTTCCACCTGCTCCGGATGCCCGGCCAGATAGCGGCGGATGCGCTGCATGGACATTTCCTCTCCGGGCACCAGCCCCCGCCCGATCAGCACTTTTCCCAGAGAAACATACTCGTGGCCGTTTTTCCCGGCGTACAGCACATGGCGGATACGGCCGTCCGGCAGCCGGAGCCGCCCGGACCCCTGTACCTGAAGAAAGTAGACATCCACAGGGCTGCGGGTCCAGGCGATGGGCGCATCCGCAAGGCGCCTTTCGGTGTCGATTTCGCGGCGGGTGAAAAAGGGCCGGATTTGCCCCCGCTCCACGCGATACACCAGGGTCTGCCCTTTCCAGCGCGGATGGAACGCTCCAAGGTCCACGCTTTCAAGGGACCGCGGCAGGCCGTAGATGGGCGCGGGAAAATCGGGGTGCGGCGCAAGGCTCCCGTCCATCTCCGGCTCGTAGTATCCAGTCATGAGCGGCCCGGGGGCCACCTCGTACCAGACGAAATCCCGCAGCAGCACGTCCGGATCCGTCTTCAGCCGCGGCAGCACGGCGCGCAGATGCTCCAGGGATTCCCGTACCCGCTCCCAGGCCACATCCGGCCCGCCGGCTCCGAAAGGCCGCTCTCCAGGCTTTCGGGCGCGCACATATTCCAGACTGAGATCAATGGCCCGGCCCACGGCCTCTTCGTCCCGCACGGCGCGCACGGCCAGCCTTTCGGCCAGCCCCGAGTCCGGGCGCGTTTCCACCAGTACTGACGGTGCGGTCAGGTCTCCGCCCCGGCGGACAGCGGGCGCGCAGGCGCACATGGCGGACAGCACGACCATCCACAATAAAAGCGCGGCCCGGTTCATGGCCCGCCGCCCGGACAGACCCGGCAGCGAGCAAGGCTTCGTCGCCACCCGCAAAACCGGAAGAATACGGCTGTCCGCCACGGCCGGTCTCACAGTCCCCTGCTCTTGCCGGAAATCCGGGCATCGAAGTATTTGCCCACGCCGTATTCCATGCGCCGGAAAAAACGTTTCGGGTCCGGCCCGATGATCTGCATTTCCGGATGGCCGGCCTGCATGTCCAAAGCGATGTGCATCTCCTTGGTACAGCCGGTGGAAAAGGTGGCGTCCTTGCCGTGCCATTCGGCAGGGACAGTTTCCCCCATGAGTTCAAAGCTCTTCTCGATGTCGTGCACGGACTGAAACCGCCACACGTCGATCAGCCCGCTGCGCTGCACCCGCTCCCACATGAACATGAGGTCGTCGCCGTCCATGCCTTCCACGAAATGCTCGGCCGGATTGATGATGAACAGGTTTGAATGCCTGGCCCGCAGATGTCCCACGAAAGTATTCACGATCTTGATGGCCACCCTGGTCTGCCCCGGAATGCTGCCGATGATGGCGCTGTAGAACATGACCTGCCGCCCCTGGCCTCTGGCCGCGCGCATCCCCGCGATGATGGAGTCGGCCTGGGCCACGATCTGGTGCTCGGTGATTTTGGTTACCCGCGCGGACTTCTCCTTGAAACAGATCCGGCCGGCACCTTCGCCGTCCCGGTACAGACAGATGATGTCTCGCGTGAACTGGTGGGAATTCTGAATCAGGCGGCGGTGGTTGGGGTAACCCTTGGCGATGATCAGGTCCGATTCTTTCCAGGCCCGGGCGAAGGTCACACTGGTCCGCCACAGGTTCAGACGCTCCCGCGTGCCGTCGGAAATGACCACCAGCGGGTTTTCACGCTGGGCCCGCAGCAGATCGTTCTTGCTCATGCGGCTGTTGTCCACGAACAGGGCTTCGGCCAGGGCGCTTTCCAGCACCGGATCGTGCTCCGCATCCCAGAAAACGGGGTTGTCGGGGGAGTATCCTTCCTTCAGGGCCAGCACGACCTTGTGCCCCAGCCTGTTGAGGGCCCGGATGAGGCGGATGTCGAACATGATCTCGCCGCTTCCCTCCGGCAGAAACAGAATGCGCAGGCTCTTCTGTCCGCTGTCCGGGCCCATGACGCGGGTCAGGATGTCCTCGAATTCCGGCCAGGGCGCGCAGACTTCCTCCACCAGTCCGGATTTGTCTCCGCCGTCCGCCCATGCCGCCGGATTCAGAGACAACCGGCAAAGCCGGGCCAGTTCCACCAGATCCAGCATCCAGCGCAGACGCGTCACGGACGCGCACCCCATAGCGGAATCCGGACAGGTGTTCAGACAGCGTTCCATGTCCCGGCTGGCGAGAAAACGCCCGGCCTGTTCGTTCCTCCGGCATTTTTCCGCGCGCTGCGGATCGTGCACGCCGCTCATGGCCATGAAGATGGTCAGCAGCTGCTTGAGGAAGCGCGACGGAATGAGAAAGGGAGAATGCAGCACCTGCCGGATTTTGTGCCGGGACAGGGCGAAAATCTTTCTGCGGGTATGGCGGTCCTTGATGTTGGCCCGGACCAGACGCGCCAGAATCCGCCATTTTTCTCCGTATTCGCGGACCAGAGCGGGCGTGCTGGATGTTTCCAGCAGGTTTTCGAACATGTTGTCGGAGCACGGCGCGAAAACCTGATCGTCGTCGAGATCGACCATGAAGCGCAGTTGCTCCGGCTGGGCGTTTTCCGCCGGATTGACGCTGGGCTCGATGTTGTTCTCGGTCATGAAGTGCAGAAGCCACGCATCCAGATACGGGTCCCGGCCGAGACGCAGTTCGCGCATGGAGGAAAATTCAGGCAGCTTGCTCATGTCAGCTTTCCCGGATGAAGCCCTTGGATTTGAGTTTGTGCGCGTAGTGGGAACCCTCGGGCCGGACGAGTTGCAACCGCCGCGCGGCCCTGGAGGCCACAACCTCGTCTCCGGGCGCCAGCGCCACTCCGGTCTGGCCGTCCTGGGTCAGGAAAACCCGTTCGGCTCCGCCCTGGAGCAGAATCCGCAGTTCCTCCTCGAAGGGCAGAATCATGGGCCGGAAGGCATGCAGAAACGGACAGATGGGAGTCAGGGCGAAGACGTCCAGCTCCGGATAGACCAGCGGCCCTCCCGCCGAGATGGAATAGCCCGAGGAACCAGTGGGCGTAGCCACGATCATGCCGTCGGCGCGGACCGCGCCCAGATGATCGCTGCCGTACCACATGTCCATCCGCACCAGCTTGGCGAGGCTCCCGCAGCCGATGACCAGATCGTTCACGGCATAGCCCCGGTAGTGCTCCCGGCCTTCGCGCAGCACATGAAAACGGATGACCAGCCGCGAGGAAATTTCGTATCCGCCGTCGATGACCGCGCCCAAAGATTCGCGCCAGTCCTCGGGGGAAAGCTCCGTCAGAAAGCCCACGTTGCCCAGGTTCAGGCCCAGAATGGGAATACCCTGGTCCAGCACGGCTCTGGCCGCCGCCAGCAGGGTGCCGTCGCCGCCCAGGGTCAGCACCATGTCCGCGCCGTCCCAGATGCCCGCGTCGTGCGCGGCGTCCCTGGGGGATTCGACAACACGGACCCGCCGCCCGCGTCCGGTCAGCCAGTCCTGCGCCTGTCCGGCAAAAACTCCGGCCGCTTTGTTGCCGGTGGTAAAAACCATGACGATTTCCGATATACTGCGCATTGGTGGGGCTGTAAGCCAAAGGCACCAGGTGTTCAAGGCGCGTCCCGCCGGAAATGCGCCCCGGAAAACGGCTGTCCGGAACGTTCGGCGCGGTTATGGAAAAAGGATGAAAAAAGTCCTAAAGTTCTGCCACTGACGGCCGATAGGAAGATGCAAGAGGAGCAAACCGTGACCGTGAATCCCTTTCTCGTCAAAAACGTGATGCGCACGTACGATCAGCACCAGGATGCGGGCAGACGTATCGCGCGGTTCAAGAAATACATGGACCGCATGGGGCAGGGGGATTCCATTACCATTTCCCATGAGGCCAAGCGCCGGCAGATGGTGGAAAAGGTCGCGCGGGAGATTGTAGACAACCTCATCGGCTCCGACAGCGCCAACCCCGTTGTGCGCGACATCCGGCGGCAGATGCGGGAAGAA
>JAUMXF010000126.1 GCA_030529235.1 Pseudomonadota bacterium | reverse complement strand
TGCTGATCCCATCGGCCTGGCTGGCGGGATGAATGTATATGCATATGTCGGCGGGAATCCGGTGAATGCAGTGGATGTGAACGGAGAAATTCCTGTTTTGGCAGTACTCCCTATTGTTTGGGCCTCTGTAGAAATAGGTCTTTCTGGCTATGACATATATGATACTTTCTCTACGCTTTCAGACCCATGCGCGAGTGAGTTTGATAAAAGTGCGGCGATTGCCGGGTTAGCACTAGGTGTGGCTCTGCCAGGAGGAGGATATGGAAGTGGTTTAAAATTTACGAAAAAAATGCTAAGCAGCTCAGAACTCATTGCAAAGGGTCATAAAATTGATAAAATTGATATTTTAGTAAGTAAATTTGGGGGGAAAGCCAAAGATTGGAAAAAATGAAAGGCTGGGATGAGAATGGAAGAGAATTTCATTGGTATGAAAATAAAGGTAAAAAAGTAGGACTTAAACCAGCAGGCGAGCCTGATCCATTTTGAAAAAATATGTTAGTAAAAACAAAAAGATATATTCATGAGCATCGTGTTGATGATCGCGACCATCAACACCTAAAGAAGGATTCAGAATATACCGTTATTGGTATTGATGATGAAAATTTTAGGATTATTAATGATATTGGGGAACCAATTTTATATCCAAAAATGCTCTTTATCGTTCTTGATCCTATTATTCCAGAAACATGGGTAAAAGAAGAATTCGAAGATGGAGAATATCATATCAATCCTCTAGAATTATCTAATCGTGGATTTTATGAAAAATATTTTGAGAAAGATGCAAAAGCAGTAGAAATATTTAAAAAATTTCTCAAAGAAAATAAACTGTAGTCGTCAAGATTTGTCGCAATATATAACTAACACTGCATTAAGTTATATATCGACTTGTAGTAGTTCAGATTTTATCTGACAACTTGATAATTTTGACAGATACAATAATGCATTATAATATATGAAATGGATAAGATCAATCTATTTTATATTAAGCTTACTGTTTACTGGCTATGCAATAGTGCTAATATTGATTCTACCTGGACATATAGGGTTGGACAGCATAGTCAGATTACTATTCGAAAGTTATGCTATTTTTTATATTTTTATTAACAGCCTGTTTTCGATTTTTATTTTGGCAATTACACTTCTCAACAAGATTCGTTTGATCTGGAATATCCTGTTCATATTGATTTGTACTCTCCTGATTATTGATTTAGCTTCAATTATTTTTTCTATTGCTGATTTTATAAAAACTAACGAATCATTATATTATCCATTGTCAATAATAATCATATTTTTCCACGGAATTACATTTTTTTTGATCTATAAATATAGATATTATTCACAGAAATGAATAGAGAATATAAGTATTCATCAAGAATAAGAATAAATTATGAAGTTAAAAATCTGATGAGTACTGTTAAAAACCAGAATCTTGGTCCCTGCGGACAATAATCCCGCATACTCCCTTTTGCCAGGTATCGCGGAGAAATTATGACTTGGCTTTTTTCGTACGCGATACTTGTTCTTGTCTCTGCATTTCTCCTTCCCTTCTCCGCCGGGGCGTCATCATATCCATACATATCCGGTCACGGCGTGAACTTCGCCACGGGCAACAAGTACGTACAGGAAACGGATGTCCGTCTTGACGGACCGGTAGCGCTGTCCTTCACCCGGACATATAACAGCCAGTCCACGGAAAACGGCGTGCTCGGGTACGGATGGTCCTCGCCATTCACCTCCGAAAGACTGCTCATCGAAAAGACCGCCATCACCCTGATTCAGGGAGACGGCCGGCATGTCCGTTTCCGCAGGGAAAAGGACGGCACCTACATAAACCAGGTCGGCCCGCGCCTGACCATCATGAAGACCGGAACGGGATTCCAGCTTCTCCAGACCAACCGCGACATTCACGCCTACGACACGCAGGGACTACTCACAGGCATCGCTCTCGCAAACGGCGGAACCATCACCTGCGCATACAGCGGAACCCGCTCCGTCAGCACCAGAGACGAACACGGCAACACGGCCGTCGTGACCCTGAAAACCCGCCCCCTGGCTTCCATCACCGACTCTCTGGGCAGGACCATCCGCTTCACCTACTCCGGCGGACGCTTGGCAAGCATCGTCACACCCGCGGGAACCTTTTCCTACACTTATGACCGGCAGGGCCATCTGACCGCCGTGAAACGCCCCGACGGCAAGAGCAGAAGATATGTTACGCGCTGTCCGCCATGGCTTTCTCCAATGCCTGGGGCAGGAAGGCAATGAGCTCTCCCACGCCTGTAGCCGGAGACGGCTTACCGAACACTCCGAGCAGGCGGTTGGCCAGAGCCGCCATATGGCAGGCGCGGGAATATCCAGACCCGAGGCCAGAAGAACCGAGACCATGCCGGTCAGCGTATCCCCGGTGCCGCCGATGGCCTCCATGGCCGGAGTCCTGGGTTCTCCCACTTCCGCCACGATGCGGCCATGAGCCACTATATGGTCCGTACTGCCCTTGACCAGCAGATGCCGGGCCGAGTTCTCCGAGGCATGGGCCATCCGGATCAGCTCCGGTATCCGATCCTCCTCCTGAAGAAGGAACCCGCGCGTATAAAACGGATGCGGAGCGCGTTCGTCGGCCAGAAAGGCCATTTCCCCGGCATCGGGCGTAAAGAGATCGTAATGGGAGGCGAAGCCGCTCATCTTGGCCGCATACATGAAACCGGCGTCGGCCACCAGCAGAGGCGCAGGACTTAAGGCTTCCAGAGCCCAGAGCACGGAATTGTGCCACTGGATGTCCGGGAGCAGGTAATGGAAGGTCACTCCCCGGCAGGATGGCGGCTCCTCGCACAGCCGGGCGTAAAGAGCGCGGCTTCCCCCGCCGCCGCCCGAATCCCCGGCGAGAATGGCGTCCAGCGGAGCGAGCCCCAGCACATCCGCCGCTGCGGCGGCCGCAGCCATGAGGGCGGGAGTGCCCCTGACCACGGGGAGAATCTGTCCGCCGCATTCCAGACGACTCCCACGCAGCCGGAAAGGCCCTCTGGCAAGCCCGAAATCGTCACAGGGAATTGTCCCGGCGATCAGCCAGAGCATAGACGTCTGGCCTCCTCGAACGCCAGCTGCAAGGCATAGCCGCACAGGGTCTGACCCAGAGAGCGCGGCTCCGGAGCCTCGGCCAGAGTTTTGCCTACAAGAGCTTCGGCCAGATAGGGCACATCCGGGCAGCCCCCGCCGGATATGTTGACGATGCGGCCGGAAGTCCTGTCCACGCAAATCTTCATGTTGGCCGCCCGGACCAACAGAAACCCATCCACATCCTTGACGTGATAGAGGGACACGGGCTCCAGCATAAAGTCCCGGACCGCCGCCACGCGCAAAGGGGTCAGCCCGGCGGCGGCCAGAATTTCCCTGACGCGCGGCTCATGCAGCAGCGGAAACTCGATGACCATGTCGCAGCCCTGGCGGAGATCCGGCGGCGGCCCTTTGACCGCGACGTCGAAGCGCTCCTGACGGAGCAGCGTCTCGGCCCGAATGACCTCTCCTGTACCGGCGAAAAGCAGAAGTCCCCTGTCCGGCGAACCGGAAATCTCATCCCGGCCCTGCCGCATGAATCGGGTCAGACGCCGGAAAAGACCTATTTGCTCAGTTCCAGACGGCACTTGTTTCCGTCCAGTTCGTGAACGCTTACGGTCCAGCCCTTGGCCCTGGCCGCGCGGCTCACGTTTTCCCGGCTGGCCTCGTTATCCACCAGAATCTCAATGGAACCGGACCCCGCTTTTTCCATGGCCCGCACGGCCAGAAGGACCGGCTGCGGACACGACAGACCGCAGGCGTCAACTTGGTTCATGCCTGGCCTCCCTGTTTCGGACAATGGGTAAAACCGATGAACAGCAGCACCGCCATGCAAACACCCACAGCGACTATTCCATGCGCGGTCGCTCCCTGAGGAGAACTGGCCAGTCCGAAATTGTGGGCCAGAGCCGCGCCCGCCAGAAGTCCCATGGCGAAAATCCCGGCATCACTGTTGCCTTCACCACAAAGAAAAAGCTGCCTGCCCGGGCACCCTCCGGCCAGGGCGAAGGCCAGCCCGGCCACGACCATACCGGAAAAATTCCAGAACCACTGGGTATGGGCCACAGGCTGTCCGGAAAATCCCGGATGAAACTGGCCCAGCAGCAGATTGGCGGCCAGTGCCGCGCCGAAAAAGGCCAGCACGCCGTAAAGCAGGTACCCTTCCCGAAAAAGAATGATGTCGCGCAGGGCACCCATGGTGCAGAATCTGGTCCGCTGGGCCAGAAACCCTATTGCCAGTCCCGCACCCAGAGACAGAGCAAGAGGTGCATACATGCTCCCCGGTCCCTTGAGGGAGTACCAGATGATTCCACTTTGCGCGGTTTCAGGAATGGGTGGATAGACGATACGCAGCACCACAAGGCCGAGCATCATAAGAGGCATGATAAGTCCCGAACCGGCCGACTGGTTCTGGCTGCGGCCCAGAGAGTATCCCCTGCGGAAGAAAAGTGTCCCCAGCCACACCCCGGCCACGAGACCAGCCAACCCGGACAGGGCATTGCCGTCTCCCCCGGCCAGACGTAGAAATGTCCGCCACGGGCAGCCCAGAAAAACCAGTGCTCCGATCATGGCGATCATGCCCAGCACGAAGCGGACCAGAGGGGAAGAGCCGCCACTGGGCCTGAACTCCCTGAAAAGCAGGGCGGCGGCAAACGCGCCGAGAACAAAACCCATGATTTCAGGCCGCAGATACTGTACCACTGCCGCCCGGTGCAGACCGATGCTTCCGGCCACATCCCGCCCGAAGCAGGCTACGCACAGCCCCATATTGCCCGGATTGCCGAATTTCTGCAGCAGGCAGGCCGCTATGCCGATTATCCCTCCGGCCGCGAGAATGCCTGCCGTGGTGGCGAAAATGTTTGTTTTCCGCGCCATTGTTCCCCTCCAGTGAATAGTCGATATTTGCGTCAGCTTTCTGGGTACAGAAAAAAAGAGATCCAAGTCCAATTGCTTTCCACAATGAAAATCCGGACGATCCATCATGAATTCAGCTGAATGGA
>JAUMXF010000125.1 GCA_030529235.1 Pseudomonadota bacterium | reverse complement strand
AGATGATCGCATTTATGAATGTCCGTTTATCTTTGGCCGGACGACCGCCTTTGGGTGAACCCTCGAGCGGCAGAACGGGCTCAAGTCGTTGCCAGGTTTCATCGGAAATGTCGGTAGAGCACATGTCCAAAAACTACACGAAGCAAGCTTGGTTATAAAGTTTGCAAACACACCCTAAGCGGCGGGTTTTTTACTCAGCGAGAATCGCCGCATCACTGCCGGATCTGATCCGTTCCGGCCAGGGGCACGTCCAGGTCGTTGGTCAGCACCCACAGGGCCAGCAGATGCCTGAGGGTCAGATCGGCCTGCACCATAGTCTGTCGGTCGGCATTCTGGGCGGCCATCTCCTGAATGACCAGCATGTATTCGCGGGCCAGGATGAATTCCGCGCAGATCTCCCGCACGAAATCCTCATATATATCGGGCTCCTGTAAGTAGAGCTGGTCCAGAGCGCCCATGGTTCTGGTCAGGGTGTGAAGGCTTATGTCCGTGAGTTGGGGCATGTTCTTTTCCTGAAACGGCGGTGAAAGGGCTCTCAGAGGCCGAGCTGGCTTAACAGGTCGTCCACATCGGCCTGAGAGGTATCGGACTGGGGACCTTTGAGCTTGGAAGCCCGTTCGCGGGAGGTCTGGAGGATTTCCTCGGCGTCTTTCTCCGGGTGTTCCTCCATGGCCTTCATGGACAGACCGGTGGTCATGTACAGATCGAATACGACCCGCTCGATCTGCTGCAGGGCGTTGACGATGCGTTTGATGCGCTGTCCCGTCAGATCCTGAAAGCTGAGAGCGGTCATGACTTCCATCAGGTCCGCACCCAGTTCCGAGGAGGCTGCCTTGAGTTCCGCAACCGTTTCGCCGTGCTCCCCGGCGGGTAGGGAGTCCAGCAGGGCTGCGGTCCGCTCGTTTTGGTCCAGATGCTTTTCCAACAGAGTCATGATCGTTTCCGTGGCCTTTTCCGTGGTATTCAGTATCTCGCTCAACTGGGCCGAGGCTTCGGAGATCATGACTTCCGCGGATGGCCCGCCGGAGGGTGGCTGGCCGCTGGCCGTGGCGGTGGTGATCTCGTGATAAATGGTTTTCAGGCCGTCCTGCAGGTCGGAACTGATGGCCCGGTAGAACTGGGTGGCGGTCAGGGCCCGGGTGATTTCCCTGGTCAGCTCCGTCGAAACGATTTCGCGGATAGTGGTTTCGGTTCTGGCGATGATCGTATCCAGAAGATTCTGGCTGATCTGATCTTTCATTTCTGATCTCCGTGCGAGGCTGGTGTGGAATGCCTGTCCCGAAGCTGTTCTCGCTGCCGGGCCGTGACGAAAGCGATGATCTTTTCCCTCTCACTGGCCCGTATTTCTTCGAATTTCATGGCCCACAGCTCCTGATCGCCGCAGATATCGCGCCGGATGAGCACGCCGATGGTTCCGGCCAGAACTTTCGGCTGAAAACCGAGTTCCACCACCATCTCCACCGCAGTACCCAGTTCAAAGGACCGGGGCGCACTGAAGCGCAGTCCGGCTCCGCTGATGTCGCAGAGCAGCGTCTGAACGGGAAAGTCCTCATGCAGGGTTTGCCGGTTGAGCAGGGTCAGGATGGTGTTCAGCTTCTCGTCCATCCGCTCCAGAAACTGGCCCACGCCTTCGGGGAGCTGGGAGCGGATGGAACTGAAAGGCTCCGGTTCCGGGGCGGCGGAAAACAGAGGCGTGAGGCGTCCACCGGGCAGGATCCGCAAATGCCCTTTGAGGGCGGCATCGATGCGGGCGAAGCCGCGGTCGGCAATGCTCATATTTTTCTCACCATGTGGAGGCATTCAGTGCGCGGCCTTTGCGGGCTAGTTGCCGCCCCCCTTCAGATAGGCCTGGGCGCGTTTGCCTTCTGCGGAGTCCGGGTACTTCTTGACCAGATCCTGCAGCACCAGCTTTCCGGCTTGTTCCTTTTTCAGCTTGTAGAAGGCGATTCCCTGCTTGAGCATTGCGGCCTTGTACTTGCTCGACTTGTTGTGGCTTTCGATGACCTTCTGATAGGTCAGTACCGCGTTGGCGTAGTCCTGCATCTGGAAAAAGCATTCGCCCTGCCAGAACAGGGCGTTGGGGACCAGCGAGTCCTTGGGAAAGCCTTTGACGAATTCGGCCCACATGGTCTGGGCCTGTTTGTAGTTGGTGGCGTAAAACTGCTCCAGGGCTTTCTGGTACAGTTCCCGCTGGGCGATCTCGGGCTCCTCAGGAGACATGGGTGCCGACGCGCCGGAAGAAGGGGTGGAAGGAGCGGGTTCGGTCCGCGCGGGTGAAGTCTGGGAGGAGGCGGGTGCGCCCGACGATTGCGGAAATTCGTCGAAAACCACGCCCAGTTGCGAGGCCATGAACATGATTTTGCGATCGAGGTCCTGCATTCTGGCGTTCAGGGTATCGAGCGTCATGCCGCTCTGCGAGGTCTGGGCGCGGCGCAGGTCGTCCATTTGACCCGAAATGGAGGCCACCTCGGAGCGCAGGGCGTTGATTTCGGCCCAGCTGTTGGCTTGGGCGGGCTGCGCTTGGGCCAGCCCGGCTTCCAGCTGGGTGACGCGCTCCTGCTGCTTGGCCCGTTCCTGTTCCTGATAATACAGCTGGCTGCGTAACTGGTTGACATCCGACGTGCTCGCACATGCGGACAGCATGCCCATGGCGGCGAGGGTTCCGGCAAGGAGGATTTTTCTGCGGAGGGAATGAATTTTCATGAAAGACCTCGATTGTGCGGCCCGGAGCGGGCTCAGGTTTTTTTCGTGGCGCGCCGTGCGCCGAGGAGCATGTACATCAGCCCCCCGATCACCGGCAAGACAATGAGCGCCACCAGCCACGCCGCCCTTTCCTGGGGGGTGGGAAACTCGCGGCGGTACATGTGCACGATGCCCCACAGGTTGGGCAGGATGGGCAGAAGAAGCAGGGGCAGGGCATAGGCCAGCTTGTCGGGCGGAATCTCAGCGAACATGACCTCTCCTGTGGTGGAAGAGAAAAAGACCCAGTCCCACGGCGCCCAGCGCAATGATCTGGGTGACGCTCAGGACTCCGGAACCGCCGCGATAGTCGGCCCGGAAAAGCTCGATCAGAAAGCGGAAGGCCCCGAAGAAAACGAGAAAAACGGCCATCAGACCGCCGGTCCGCCGGATATGGGGTTTTACGGCCATGAGGATGATAAAGCAGCACAGACCGGCCAGACTGTGATAGAACTGGGTCGGATGCAGGGGCGTGAACAGCGGGGCCAGAGATTCCGGATTGGAAAAGGTCACGGCCCAGGGCAGGTCGCAGGATGCGCCATAGCAGCATCCGGCGGCCATGCATCCGATGCGCCCGATGGCCTCGCCAAGGCCTATGCCCGGCGCCAGCACGTCCATCCAGCGCCAGATGTCCTGCCGCTTCTTTTTCAGAAACCACAGGGCCAGAGACGCCGCCAGGATGGCACCGCCGGAAAAGACCAGCCCTCCTTTCCAGAACATGAAGACTTCCAGCGGGTTGTCCCAGAAGTAGGCCGGGTTGATCAGCACATAGAGAATACGGGCGCCGAGAATGGCTCCCAGAATGATGTAGAATCCAAGATCCGAGAGCAGGTCCGGGTCGAGTCCCGCTTCTCTGGCTTCGCGCATGGACCAGCTGATGCCCAGCAGAAAGCCCATGGCCACGAACAGCCCGTAGGCGTGCAGGGCGAAGGGGCCGATCTCCAGGCCGAACAGGGTGAAGGGCGCAAGCTCAAAGATGGTCGGGAACATGCCGTCCTCTGCGCTGGTAAAAGGAGACGAGAAGCCCGGTCGCGCCCAGACAGATGCCCATGTCCGCCACGTTGAAGGCGGGCCAGTGCCACGCGCCGATGTAGAAATCCAGGAAATCCACCACCACGCCCAGGCGGACGCGGTCTATCAGGTTGCCCACGGCCCCGCCCAGAATGAGGCCCAGACCGTATACGAAAAAGGGGCCGTCGTCCTCCTTGCTGCGGGCCAGGGCGGCGATGAGCCCGAGAGCCAGAATCGAGATTATGATGAAAAAGGGCCGCTGCCAGTCGATATCGTGACGGTTCAGAAAACCGAAGGCCGCGCCGCGGTTCAGAATATGTACGATGTCGAAGAAACCGGGGATGACGGTGAAGCCCTTTTCCCAGACCGGTATGGACCGCTGGATCCAGATTTTGGTCAGCTGATCCAGAAGCAGCACGGCCAGACCGGACAGGATGATGATCCGGTAGCGGCGGCCCATGTCCGGACTGGCCGGCGCGGTTCTAGGCATGGCATTCCTTCAGCACCCGCGTGCAGCGGGGGCAGATCTGGGGATGATCGGGATCCGTTCCCAGGTTTTCGTCATAAATCCAGCACCGGGCGCATTTTTCGCCATGAGCTTTTTCCACGCTTACGGCCAGCCCCGGGATTTCCGTCCGCACGGCTCCGGCCGGAGCCGGGTCCGCCGAAACAAAGACCTGGCTGACGATGAACACGTCCCGCAGGTTCGATTCCAGTCCCGCCAGACGCTCCCGGATGCCTTCCGCGGCGAACAGCGTAACCCGCGCATCCAGTGAATGGCCGAGGGCCTTGGACTGGCGCAGAGGTTCAATGGCTTTGGTCACTTCGCCGCGCACGGCGAAAAGCAGCTCGAAAGCTTCAGCCTCTTTGGCATTCAGAAGGGTTTCGTCCGCTTCCGGAAGGCGCATGGCGAATACCGTGCTGGCGGACGGCCGCAGCGGCTGGGGCAGATGCTGGAAGATTTCCTCGGCCGTGAAGCTCAGGATCGGGGCCATGTCGGCCAGGAGCATGAGCAGGATGCGGTACAGGGCTGTCTGGGCCGAGCGGCGCTCCGGGCTGTCCGGCCCGCTGGCGTAGAGGCGGTCCTTGATGATGTCCAGATAGTAGGAACTCAGCTCGGTGATGCACAGGTTGTGCAGGGCGTGGTAAACCTTGTGGAATTCAAAATTTTCGTAGGCCGCCTGTATGGCCTGGTGCCGGGTGCGGACCATGTGCAGGGCGTAGCGGTCCAGCGGGAACATGGCCGGAGCGTCCAGGGCATGGGCCGGATCGAAACCGTTCAGGTTGCCCAGAATGAAGCGGCAGGTGTTGCGGATTTTGCGGTAGGCGTCCACCAGACGGCCCAGGATTTCCTCGGAGATGCGCAGATCGTCCTGATAGTTTTCCGAAGCCACCCACAGGCGCAGGATTTCCG
>JAUMXF010000124.1 GCA_030529235.1 Pseudomonadota bacterium | reverse complement strand
AGGAGGATACATGAAAATCTTTCCAAATAAAAGATTTATTGACGACGCTGTCTAGGGTGTGTTTGCAAACTATCTGATCCAAATCATTGAAGCTGCCAGGTATCTGAAGAAAAAATTTCCGAATTGCGTCACAGGGCTGTGTGGAGCTTTTCTGCCGATATTGTTTTGGGGGCAGATTTTTGTGGGAGAGCCTTGACAGGTTTGGAAGAAGGCCGTTATGTAAGATGTTGACATTTAAACTTTAACTTTGTTTTTCTGGTCTCTCCCGGTCCGTACGCTTCGCCGGGGCTGGGTCGCAGCATGCGGTAGACTCCGGCACAGACGGCGGACGCCTTCCCCAACCTCAAAAGACACGAAGGAGAAGCATTTCATGAATGGGGCAAAAAGTGTCAGCCTGCCAACCCAGATGGGCATAGGCTTGGTTCTGGGCGTACTCTGTGGTGTTGCTGCCCAGAAGTTCGGCTGGGATCCGCAGTGGTTCAAGCCCTTGGGACAACTTTTCATCAATCTTGTGCGTATGGTGGTGGTGCCGCTGGTTCTGGTGACGCTCGTTTCCGGTGCGGCCAGCGTTGGAGACGTGAGCCGTCTCGGCCGGGTAGCGGGAAAAACCTTGGTGTATTATTTTGCCACCACTGCCGTGGCCATTGTCATTGGCCTTGTCCTGGCAAACATCGTCCAGCCGGGTCTGGGGCTGAATCTTTCTGTGGAAAATCTCAAGGCCAAGGAGGTTGTGCCCCCCTCCTTCTCACAGGTTCTTCTGGACATTGTGCCCATCAATCCTGTGGAAGCCCAGAGCAAGGGCAACATGTTGCAAATCATCTTCTTTGCCGTTCTGCTGGGCTTTTCCGTCAGCTATTGCGGAGAGAAGGCCCGCACCGTAGTTTCTTTTTTTGACGGCATGTCGGAAGTGATGATCCGGCTCACCACTATCGTCATGATCTACGCCCCTGTGGGCGTGTTCGGGCTGATGGCCTTTACCGTGGCCTCGCACGGCCTGGGGGTCTTGCTGCCGCTGATCAAGCTGGTGGGAGTCATGTATGCGGCCTGTCTTTTGCAGACCCTCCTAGTGTACCTGCCTCTGGCGCGCTGGAGCGGCCTTGCGCCAAGCTCTTTCATGCGCGGGCTCGGTGAACCCCTGCTCATCGCCTTCACCACCTGCTCCAGCGCCGCTGCCCTGTCTTCCAACCTGCTGAGCGTGCGCAAGCTCGGAGCCTCGAGCAATGTTTCGGCATTCTCCATCCCCTTGGGAAATACTATCAATATGGACGGCGCTGCCATCTACATGGGCATCTCGGCCATTTTTGCCGCGGAGGTCTATGGTATTCCCATGCCGCTGGGCACGCAGCTGACGGTGGTTCTCATGGGCATGCTTGCCTCCATCGGCTCCATGGGCGTGCCCGGAGCAGCCCTGATCATGATGACCATGGTTTTCACCCAGGTGGGCATTCCGCTGGAAGCCGTTGCTCTGGTGGCCGGTATAGACCGGATCATGGACATGGCGCGCACCACCATCAATGTCCTCGGTGACGCCACGGGCGCGATCTTTGTGTCCCGGCTGGAAAACGAATTGTCGCCCGCGCAGGATCAGAATCCCGAAAAGTGAGCCGTGGTCATGAAGGAAAAAACAGCAGGCATTCTCGGCGGCATGGGGCCGGAGGCGACCATTGACCTCATGCGGCGGATTTTGGTGGCGACAGAGGCGCAGGACGATGCGGATCATGTGCGCTGCATTGTGGACAACAATCCCAAGATTCCCTCGCGCATCAAGGCCCTGATCGAAAAAACCGGAGAAAGCCCTGCTCCGTGCCTGGCGGACATGGCCCGGGGTCTGGAGGCCTGGGGAGCGGACTTTCTGTGCATCCCCTGCAATACGGCGCATCATTATTATCCCGATGTGCAGAAGGCGGTGCGCATTCCGGTGCTGAACATGATTGAGCTTACCGCGCAGGCGGCCGCCCGTCTCGCCCCTGGAGGGCTTGTGGGTATTGCGGCTTCACCCGCGGTGCGCCTGACCGCCCTGTACGACGGACCGTGCGCGGCGCACGGCCTGCGCGTGCTTTACGCCGACGCGGCCAACGAGGAAAACCTGTTGCGCGTCATACGGCAGGTCAAGGCGGGCAATACAGGGGTCGGAGTGTCCGCCGCTTTCGGGCGCAGCCTCAGGCATTTGGCGGAACGGGGAGCGGATGTGCTGGTGATTGCCTGTACCGAACTGGGCATTCTGGATGTTCCGGAGGACCTCCGTGTGCTGGATGCTGCCCAAGTGCTTGCGCAGAACGTGGTGGATGCGGCAAAGGGGCGCATGCCCCTGACCTGAACGACAAAAAACCAAAAGGAGAAACGGATATGAATCTGAGCAAGTTCCCCCGCAGGGGGTATGTGAAAGAGGCCACCCCCGTGGAGTTTTTGCCAGCCTTCAGCAAAGCCCTGGGGGCCGGAGTGGACATATGGATCAAGCGCGATGATCTGCTGCCGGGAACCAGCGGCGGCAACAAGACCCGCAAGCTGGACTTTTCCATTGCCGATGCCTTGGCCTGCGGCGCGGACACCATCATTACCTGCGGCGCGGTGCAGTCCAACCACTGCCGCCTGACCTTGTCCTGGGCGGTCAAGGAAGGACTGGACTGCCATCTGGTTCTGGAGGAGCGCGTTCCGGGCAGCTACAAACCGGAGGCGTCCGGCAACAATTTTCTGTATCAGCTTCTTGGGGTGAAGAGCATTACCGTGGTGCCCGGCGGCAGCCCCATGATGCAGGAAATGGAAAAACTGGCGGACAGCCTCCGCCAGCAGGGCCGCAAGCCGTACATCGTGCCCGGCGGCGCTTCCAACGCAGTGGGCGCGCTGGGATATGTGCAGTGCGCTCAGGAACTGATGCAGCAGATGTTCGAGCAGAAACTGTCCTTTGACCATATGGTGGTGCCCAGCGGCAGCGCCGGAACCCACGCGGGCTTTCTGTTGGGAATGCTGGCCTGCCATATGGATATTCCGGTCACGGGCATCGGTGTGAACCGGAAAAAGCCCGTGCAGGAGGAGGCCGTGTACACGCTCATGCGCGAAACTGCGGCTCTGATTGGGGTGGATATGGATATTCCGCGCAGTGCCGTGGTGGCCTATGACGACTATGTGGGGCCGGGATATTCCCTGCCCACCGATGCCATGGTGGAGGCGGTCACGCTGCTGGCCCG
The DNA here is from genome assembly GCA_030529235.1 of Pseudomonadota bacterium. Classification (GTDB taxonomy): domain Bacteria; phylum Desulfobacterota; class Desulfovibrionia; order Desulfovibrionales; family Desulfomicrobiaceae; genus Desulfomicrobium. Next base: position 2,188 of record JAUMXF010000124.1, on the reverse strand, counting down.
CACAGAGGGCATTCTGCTGGATCCGGTGTATTCGGGCAAGGCCATGGCGGGCCTCATGGACCTCGCGCGCAAAGGCCATTTTGAAAAGGGATCGCGGGTGCTTTTTCTACATACCGGCGGTTCGCCGGCCCTATATGCCTATCAGGAAACCTTCCGCGCAGGCTGGGAAGGAAAATAGCCGCGGCCAAGCAGAGGGAGGATACGGCCAAAGCACAACCCTGCAGCCTGCAATACGCCTGAGGCTTTATGATTTGTGGCCCGCATGCTCAGATTGTTGAGGAAAATATGCGGGGCCGGGTTCCTTCCATTTATTGCCTGATCCGGGGGAGAAGAGCCTGTCTATACAGATTCGGGTCTTTTTGGTCACTGTCATGATTGTTGACTTCCGAACAGCATAAGCGCAATCTTGAACTGGACTATTATTTTGTTCCGTGACCATTATGAGCTTGTGGGAATGTTAAGCGTCTGTGCACCGCGTTTGGCGGTGGGATCATTGCCCGTATTCTGACAGTCTTCTCCTTCGGATTTTCGCATCTGAAGAATTCCGCTAAAATAGGTAATGTCTTGTATAAGGGAAACTGATTTGAGCAGGTTGGATTAATTCAGCCACAGGTTCCTGAAAGAGTCGAAGCCAAAACAGGACAAACTTCTCCATTCCCGACATGCTTGAACGAAAGGGAGCATATCCATGACTGGTGTTTATCCGATTCAGAAGATAAGAGGCCTGTTCCCGGCCTTATGTCGGCTCCATAACGGCAGCAAGGCCGTTTATCTGGATGGCCCTAGCGGCTCACAAGTAGTGTCCACGGCCATTACGGCTATGACCAACTACATGCGCCATGGGGTCGCCACTACGCATGGCAAGTTCCCAAGCAGCGAAGAAACAGAAGATATCATCAAGGCCGCCAAAGTGGCCCTGGCGGACCTGCTTGCCTGTGCACCCAATGAAATCGCATTCGGAGCCAACGCCACCTCCAACATGTTTGCCGTATCTCGCGCCTTGTCCCGAAGCTGGAGTCCTGGTGACGAAATCGTTGTTTCGGAGATGGATCATCATTCACATATTGATACATGGAGACTTGCTGCCCGCGACCGGGGAGTAACGGTCCACCATTTGCCTGTGGACCCTGAAACGCTGACGCTCGACCTGAGCAAGCTGAACGTTCTTGTCAATGGCAATACCAAACTTGTGGCCGTAGGGTATGCCTCCAACGCCATTGGAACCATCAACGATGTTGCTCGCATTTCCCAGCGTTGTCGTGAGGTTGGCGCACTACTCTCTGTTGACGCTGTTCACATTGCTCCGCATAAGGTTATCAATATGGGCGCCCTCGGTGCGGATATATTGTTCTGTTCCGCGCACAAATTTTTTGGCGGGCACATCGGCATCACGGCGATCCGTAAGGAGATATTTGATACTCTTGATACTTATCGGCTGCACCCGGCTCCTTCCACGGCTCCCGGCAGGCTCGAAACCGGGACACAAAGCCATGAAGCCATCGCCTCCATAGTGCCCGCCGTGGATTTCATCGCCGGACTTGGTACAGGCTCCACACGTCGTGAGTGCCTCGTTTCGGGCTTTGCTCGCATCGAAGGACACGAAAACAGCCTTGCCGGCAAGGTTCGGCAGGGGCTTGCGGATATTGCCGGTCTGACGTTGTATCAGTCCGAAGGACCAAAAACACCGATAGTGTCCTTTACGTTGGATGGGCGCCAACCTGGTGATGTATGTCGTGAACTGTGTGACAGGTACGGTATTTTTGCCACAAACGGCACCTTTTACGCACAGACACTGGCTCATCGCCTTGGGGTAGACCGTCTGGGCGGCTGGATTCGTGTGGGGTTCGCTCCCTACAACACAAAAGAAGAAGCAGACCTCCTTATCCGGGGTGTGCGCGAACTATCTGCAGTGTAGTCATGATTGTGTGATATCCCCCCGGCAAAGCTGGGGAACCAGAGGTATATGAACATGAATCAGGAGGTTTCAGGGTCAAAAAATTCTGGACACAACCACGGATAGGCAAAGCAGTCCGGGCCTTGCTGCACTGCTGGCAGAAAGCGGAGTGCAAGCTGATCATACGGTCCGCAACAGCGCGGTCGGCTCTGTACTCTGCCCGTCTTGGGCTTGCCGGTATCTTTGACAGCGCAGCCCATTGACTTTGCCGATTCCGGTTCTACCTCAAGGAGA
>JAUMXF010000123.1 GCA_030529235.1 Pseudomonadota bacterium | reverse complement strand
GATATTGTGCAGGGCTAAGCAAATTTTCTGCCAATAAGTAAAACCGGTGTCTTTGACCCGTGGAGGCAGGCGCCTGCCGGACATGTACCGGGGAAAGCGCTGCGGATGGGAATTCCGCGGCAGAGCCAACGGGTCCGGATATTGCTTTTCTCAGGGTATGCGACATGTACCCGCTATCTGGGGAACCCTCGACCCTTTTGTGGAGCCGGGCCCCGTCATCGGCCGCAAGGTGGCCAACGCCGGATTTCTGGAAGCCCTGCTGCGGGCCGATCCATTCGATCAGTATCACTTTTTTCCGCCGGACGGGCGGAGTGCCGGAGAGCTGCAAGCCTGTCTCCGCCAGAGTTTTCCGGGGCTGGGGCAAAAGATCCGTCTGTTTCCGCGCGCGGCCCTGCCCGCTCTGCTGCGGGACACAGTTTACCATGCCTTTCATCTGTCCGACTGTCTGACCTCCCAGGGGTGGCTGACGGCCTTGCGGAACAGGCTGGCCGGAAACGTTTTTCCCGTTACCGGCGTGACCCATTCCCTTTCCTACGCCAGATACGGCCAGGCTTTCGCCCAGCATGTCTGGGCCGGAGTCACCGCGCGGGACTGCATCGTGGCCACGTCCCGGGCGGGGCAGGAGGCCGTGCGGCGTATTCTTGACATCTGCCGGGAGCATTGTGGCAGGGGGCCCGTGCCGGAAGTGGCGCGCATTCCTCTGGGCGTCTGGTGTTCCGATTTCACGGAACCGCCGGATCAGGACATGTGCGAAGCTTTGGGGATTAGGCCGTCCCGGACTGTTTTTCTGGTGCCGGGACGGATCAGCCCGTACTCCAAGATGGATCTGCTCCCGCTTCTACGCGCTTTCCAGCGGCTGCAAAAGGATGGCACGGACCTGCGGGACGTGTGTGTGGTGCTGGCCGGAGGAGCCGATGAAAGCGAGACTCTGCCCGATATACTGGTCAATCTGGCGGCGAATATCGGCCTGGAGCTTCTGGCGGTCCGCCATCCGGACGAGTGGGCCAAGAAAAATCTGCTGGCCCGCAGCGACGCAGTGATTTCCCTGGCCGACAATCCGCAGGAAACATTCGGTCTGACCCTGCTGGAAGCGGCGGCGGCCGGAAAGCCGGTCATCGCCTCGGACTATGACGGGTACCGGGATCTGGTGGTTCACGGCGAGACGGGCCTGCTCGTGCCGACCCTCGACCGTGGCGCGGAGGACGTGTCTCTGATGGCCCCGCTGCTGTACGACTCCGCCTACCACATGTGGCTGGCCCAGGATGTGGCCGTGTCCGTGGAAGAACTGGCCGGTCATCTGCGCCGGATGCTTTCCCCGGGCCTTCGGGAAGGGATGGGCCGGGCGGCGCGTGAGCACGCGTCCCGCTTCGACTGGTCCAGAATCATCGACCAATATGTGGATTTGTGGGAAAGGCTCGCGGCCGCTCCCGCACCCGAACCTGGGCAGGGTGCGTACAGGCATCCGCTGGCGATGGATTACGCCCGCGTGTTCGAGGGCTATTCCTCGGCGCGTCTGGACGGCGCCTGCCTTCTGGAATGCACGGAACTGGGCCGGGCCGTATACCGGGGCCGGGACTACCCGGTGGTGTACGCGGGGCTGGAAGGTCGCGTCGATCTGGAGCTGATGCGGCGGATTCTGGTTTGGACCCGCCAGCCGCTGTCCTGGTTGGGCCTGCGCGAAAAGGCCGGGGCGGACGAACGCCTCGGCCCCACGGTCATGTGGATGCTCAAAGGGGATCTGCTGCGGGTGAATGCCGGGTCGTCCGGCTGTTAGCCGTTCAGGTCGGTGCTTTGCAGGATCCGGTCGAGATCAAAGGACGGTTTTTCTTCCGGCTCTTCAGAGGAGTTTGCGGCAGTCCGGACGGCGCGCACGGACTGGCGGTCCCGTTCGGCGCTCGCACGGAAGTTGGTCAGAAGCTCCGTCCCGCACAATCCGGCGAACAGTGCGAAAAGACCGTATGCGAGCCAGGTTTTCCATTTCATGGGGCGGTCCTCCTTCCGCGCCGCAGACTGGACTCCATCCATCGGCGGACAAAGGCGAGATAGTCGAAAAGACAGGTGACGGGACAGAAGAGTATGCACCACGGCCGCCTGACGACGAGGGAGGCCACCACGACGAGAACGGTCAGGGCGAACAGCGCGGAAGAACCGATGAACGAGAAGGCCATGCCGAAAGGCTCGTACATGGCGTCCGAAGGATTCCGGAAATACATGGCCGAGCACAGGGCTGTCAGCGCAAAACTCCGGGCGGTCCACTTCATCCAGCCTGTTCGTTTCGGTGGAGTGCAGCCGGTGATGCGTCCAAGGCCCTCCTGCAGGCCTCCGAAGGGACATATCATGGTACAGTAGAGGTTCTTGCGGGTCAGAATAAAGACCGCCACCGCAAGTATCAGGCAAATCAGGGGGGTGTAGGAGGAGAGTCCGCCGGTCCAGAGTCCGGCCAGCAGCAGGTTCAGAGAGGAGAGGGAAAACTGCGCTTTGTAGATGAATCCTAACGTGATGACTGAAATGGCGAGAAGTCCCAGGCGGGCGTAGGTTTTATTTCCCTTGAAGAAACCGCTGGAGATTATGGCCGCCAGCAGAAAGAGCATGACGACGAGCCCGCCCCTGAGCCATTCTGATTTCGGGATGGTTCTGGATTTTTCGTCGCCGGACGGTTGCTGGCGGATGCGGGCTACGGCTCGTTCCACGCCCTTGATGACGGCCGTGGAGGAAAGGGTTGCTCCGGATACGGCGTCAATGTGGGGCAGCTTTGCCGATTCCGCTCCGAGAAAGGCATCCAGCACGCCTCCTTGCAGCACCCGTGCGAGATAAGGGCTCGTGTCCGTGCTGCGGACGAGGGCCACGCTTTCAACCCTGCCTTGGCCGTTGATGACCACGGCGATCTGGACCGGTCCGGCATAGCCGGGATGCTCGGCCAGACCGGCGTAGAGAGTTTCATTGGCTGCTCCCCGGCGATGCCCCCGGAACAGATTGGGGCCGATCTGCTCCACATCTTCCATTTCAGCGGAGGCATTGCGGATGCGCTCGATGTCGGCGCCTTTTTCGCTCATGCTCCCGGCAAACCATGATGCCGCCAGCAGACACAGCGAAAGAACCGCAGCAACTTTCTCAAGAGACTTCCGGGTCACCCGTCCTCCTCAAATATGTCTGCCGCCGGAGTCTGGCAGATCCGGCGGCATGAATTCAAATGGTTACGGGCGGCTCAGGACTGTCCGGCGGTCTGCCGGGAGTTCGCCGTCCGGAGGGCGCCTTCCGGCTTCTTCAGCACGAACAGCCGCAGCATAACGGCCAGGGCCACAACGACCGGAACGCCCAGAACGCCGATGAAATACCATCCGGCCACGGTTTCATACTCACCCATCAGGGTCATTCCTCCGGCCACAACCGCACACAGGGCAGCGAATCCGAGGTAGAGCAGAGTCAACTGCCACCAGATCGCCCTATGGCCGCGCGATCTGATCCATTCGCGCATCCCCGCGACGACCAGCACCTGCATGGCTCCCATGGCGAGCCAGAAAATATAGTCCAACATCGTGGTACCCGGAAACATCGCGTTTCTCCTTGTTTTTCTGTTTTTCCGGAGTGGGGCCGTCTATTCCATGCCGTGGTATTCCCATGTCTTCTCGATATCGAGAAAGTTTTCGGCCCGCAGCCACCACGGCGGGTTATGATAGGTGGCTTCCTTGCCGCCGTCCCAGTCTGAGCGGTAATCTTCGGCATCATTGAACTTGAAGAAGTTCTTCTGCATGGCCAGAAGCCCCGTGGCCACAAGGCCGGTGGGGTCGCGCGGCTCGACTTCGCGCGAGATGGTATGAATCCAGGTATTCTTGCGGGAATAGGGGCATACGCCGACACAGATCCGGCAACCCAGGCCATCCTGAGTGGGGCCGCCCGCCCACTGCGAGTAGCATTTTTCCTCGTCGAGCTTCCAGCGTTTGAACCCCCGGACCACGGTAACGGGCTCATCGTCGAAAGGAATGGCTCCGGAAGGACAGTTCTCCGCGCAAATCTTACATTTGAGACAGAACTGGGCCATTTTCACGTCGATGGGCTTGTCGTACTCGAACTCGATGCTAGTCACGACCGCCGCCGGGCGGAAGTTGGCCCCGAGCTCCGGGACCATGACCAGTCCCGCGCGGCTGTACTGCCCAAGGCCCGCAAGCTGTACGAAGGGACTCATCATGATTTCGTAATTGCTGCCGGGAAACTGGGCGCGGGCCGGGTAGCCCAGTTCCTTGATGAATTGCTCCATCAGGCTGGCCGCGCACCGGGAACGGAAATAGGCATCGAAGGACGTGGAATAGCCGATGGCGGAGTAAGTGCCATCCCAGTTCATGGGGACGCCGAACACGATGACGGATTTCCAGTGCTCGGGCACTCTGTCGCCCCATTTCTGGCCTTTGTCGGGCATGCCGCGCATGACATTCTTGAACATGAAGCGCGGATCGAACTTCGTGATGCCGACCAGAGACATGCCAAACTGGTGGGCCATACGCTTGATCAGCTTGGAGGCGTGCCCCGGGGATTTGAATTCCATGGGTCTCTCGCGCCATATGCCGCGGAAATCCCAGTCCTCCGGAGGAATGGGTTTGCCCGTGCGCATGTGCTCGTCGTGCGGATCGGCGGGGATGCGGTTGGTATGGTCCGGGTTGTCCATGCCGCCTTTCCGGAAAGCCATGTTGTAGGCTCCGGCCAGGGCGTAGCGTTTGTGTTTGTCTTTTTCCCAGGCTTCGCGCCGCCGAACGCTGCGTTGCAGGGATTCGAGCATCTGCTCCAGCTCGCCCGGCCGGGCCCGGTAATGGTCGCCCACATCGCCGGGCAGTTTTTCCACGCCCATGTCGGGCGCCCACTCTCCGCTCTTGATGATTTTCACCAGCGCGGCCAGGCGCAGGAACAGGTATTCAGTCCATTCGGGACGTTCCACCTGGGCCACGGGAGTCATCATGACCGGCACATCCGTGCGGAACGGCTCGCGGTTGAAGAACATGTCTCCGCCCTGATAGGTGCGGCCGTAGCCCGTGTAGGCGTCATCGGAGCGTCCGATGGCGAATCCGGCCGCCCCGGCTCCGGCCAGGCTGGCCGCCGCGGCCGCCGCGCCGCCTATCTTGAGAAAGTTCCGCCGGGATACGCCCGTTGCTGTGGAATCCGGTTTTTCTCCGGTGTTCGGGGCATTTTCCTCCGGTTTCCCCTGCAATCCGTCAGGCTGCGCCGTATAGTTTTCCGGCGCATTGATGATGTCCAGCGCATTCTTTTCCTGAGACATGATCTTCCTCCTTGGGATATTTTCGCACTTCTTTCAGCCGTCGAAGGCAATGCCGAGAAAATCCCGGTCAAGCTCATTCAGGCATTCCCGCACCGTCTCCTCGTACACGGCACCCTGGACCGGGTT
>JAUMXF010000122.1 GCA_030529235.1 Pseudomonadota bacterium | reverse complement strand
GCAAACTAGGCAGATTGCTTTGTCGGCATGAAAATCGGCAGCCCTTTCCCGCCGGACATTCCATGAGACCCGGCGATACGGCCGCAAGACTCACGCGCATCCCGCGACAATTACGAATTCGCAGAGCATGACCCATTCACCCGCCGGAGTAAACCGACCAGACCCGGCACAAGTTTTTTCAACTCTTCCGGCAGCGGATTTTCATCAAGGAACATAGTGGATACGGACCTTATACATGAAGCCCTGCTCCGGGAATTTTCCGCCGGGGAAATGGAAAAATGGCGTCCCGCCCTGAGCATGGCCGTTGAAGACGGCGTGCTGACCGTGCATTTCCCGCATCGCTACTTCGCGCAATGGTTCGCAGCCCATGTGCGCCCGCGTTTCGAGCGGGCCCTGGCCGGAGTGATCCCGGTGGCCTACGATAATGCCTCCGTCCGCCCGTCCGGCTCCTTTCCGGAGCCGCCCCCGTCCTTCCAGACGCCCGAAGCAAGCAACCTGCCCTTCGGCTCCCGGTTCACTTTCGAAAATTTTCTGGCCAACAATAAAAACCACTTCCCCCTGGCCTCGGCCCGGGAAGTGGCCCGGAACACCGAAGCCAAATACAATCCCTTCGTGCTGTGCGGCGAGAGCGGTTCGGGAAAGTCCTTCCTGCTGCGGGCCATGGCCAACGCCAGGGCTGGAACCGCGGGCGGAACAGTCCGCCTGACCGGGATCGAAGACATGCACAAGCTGTATTCGTCCCGAAGCGATGCGCGCGACGTGCTGCTCTCCGCCGATTTCCTGGCCGTGGACGATCTGCAGGACATCGCCCGGCACCAGCATCTGCAAAACGAGCTGATGGCTCTGTTCGACGCCTTTCACCTGCGCCGCAAACAGATGGTTTTCGCCTGCTCGGGCAAGGTGGCCAGATTCGCCTTTCTCCACCAGAAGCTCAAATCCCGCCTGGAATGGGGACTCATCGTCACCCTGAAAGCTCCGGATCTGGATATCCGCATGCGCTTCGTCCAGAACCGCTGCAAGGAGCGCGGTCTGGACCTGTCCAGAGACAGAATCCTGCTGCTGGCCCAGCGCTTCGGGGACCTGCGCAACCTCGAAGGGTGCCTGCTGAAACTCTGGGCCTACCATGAACTGGTCCGTGAACGCATCTCCGACCAGGATTTCGAAAACATCCTGAGCCACCTGGATACCCGCGCCGCCACGCCGCTGACTCCAGAGCAGATCATGGACGAGGTGTGCGCAAGCTTCGGCGTGACCAAGGAGGACCTGCTGTCTCCGGGACGCCGTCACGAGCTGGTTCTCGCCCGCCAGGTGGCCATGTTTCTGTGCCGCAAACATCTGGGTCTGTCCTTCCCGGAACTGGGGCGGATCTTCGGCGGCCGGGACCACTCCACAGCCCTGTACAGTTGCAAAAAAATCGAACAATTACAAAGAGATGACAAAGAGATAAAAAACAGGTTACACGACCTCTCCGGTCGATGTCTGGCTCTGGGCAGAGACGCTTGAGCAGTGCGGCCGGAGAAAACATGGCCGGCACGGTTGCTTGCCGCCGACATGCGCGCGAACCCGCCGCGGAACAGAAATTTCCAACATACACGAGGACCCGGCAATGTTTCTGAAAATACGCAAGGAAGACATCATCGACGGCCTGCTCAAGGCTGCGGCCATCATCCCCGCCAAAACCGGAGCGGCCTACCTGCGCACGGTCTGGCTCAGGGCCGGCGGCGAAACCCTTTCCATCCTGGCCACGGATTCCAGCATCGAGTTCGTGGGCAATTACCCGGCCGTGGTCAGCGAGGGCGGCCTGACGGGCGTGTCTGGGAAAAAATTCTGCGAACTCATGCGCCGCATGCCTCCGGGGGAAATCACCCTCAAACTGGATGCGGACGGCAAGCATCTGCACATCGAGCAGGGGCGGCGCAAATACAAGCTGCCCTCCAACGATGCGTCCTGGTTTCAGGAGTTCACGCCCTTTCCGGAAAACAACGCGGTGCTCTGGAGCGGCGACTTCTTCAAGGAGGCCATCGACCGCATCGCCTTCTGCATTGCCGACGACGAGGAACTGGGCAATATGAACTGCATCAAGCTCGCGGCCGTGGAAGGCGACGACGTGGAAATCTGCGGCCTGAACGGACACCTCTTCGGTCTGTTGCGCTTCACCAACGCCGAGATTCACAAGGTTCTGGGCGAGAGCGGCGCGCTCATCGCCAAAAAATACCTGCTGGAGATCCGCAAATGGCTGAGCAACGACGAAATAGAAATCAGCCTCTCGGACAAGCGCCTCTTCCTGCGGACCGGCAACCGCGGCGAAATCTTCAGCCTGCCCCTCAAGTCCTACGTGTTCGCCGATTACCGGAACTTCATCCGCCAGTACAAAGACCGCTTCACCTCCTCCCTGGAAGTGGACCGCCACGAACTGACCGACGCTCTGGAACGGATTTTCGTGTTCAACACCGAACTCAACAAGGCCACCTTTTTCGATCTGGCCCCCGAGGAACTGGCCCTGCACTGCCAGGGACAGGATGTGGGCGAAGGCCGGGAACTGATCGGATGCCGCTACAGCGGCGGACTGGAGAAAGTCGCCCTGTCCACCAAGATCATGCTGGAAATCATGGGGCATTTCACATCCGACACCCTGAACCTCGCCTTCGTGGGGGCGTCCGAGCCCTGCCGCATCACCGGCAAGGACGACGCCAATTACATGATCATCACCATGCCCGTGGAAATATCCGAAACCACCTATTACAGCGAAGAGGCCGTCTGACCACTGCGGCCGTGAAAACGGTTCAGGCGTCCCGCTGGCGGACGAACCGGCCTCCATTCCGGTAAACACACTTTGTAACGTACTCACATGACAAAACCATCCACCTACACCGCGGACAGCATCACAGTTCTGGAAGGCCTTTCGGCCGTGCGCAAACGCCCGGCCATGTATATCGGCTCCACCAACGCAAACGGCCTGCACCATCTGGTTTACGAAGTCATCGACAACTCCATCGACGAGGCCATGGCCGGATACTGCGACCAGATCAAGGTCACGGTGCACATGGACAACTCCGTGACCATCGTGGACAACGGACGCGGCATCCCCGTGGACATCCATCCCAAGGAGAACCGGCCTGCCGTGGAAGTGGTCATGACCGTGCTGCACGCGGGCGGAAAATTCGACAACGACACCTACAAGGTATCGGGCGGCCTGCACGGAGTAGGCGTATCCGTGGTCAACGCCCTGTCCGAATATCTGGAAGTGACCGTCAGCCGGGGAGGCCTGCGCCATTACCAGCGCTACCGCCGGGGCGTGCCCGAAGCGCCTCTGGCCGTGGTCGGCGAAACGGACAAGACCGGCACCCAGGTCCATTTCCGCCCCGACGAGGAAATTTTCGAGGAAATGGATTTCCAGTACGAAATTCTGGCCAAGCGTTTTGAAGAGCTGGCCTATCTCAATCCGGGAATCCAGATTGAATTTTTCGATGAGAAATCCCAGAACCGCGACGTGTTCAGATACGAAGGCGGCATCATCTCCTTCGTCAAGAACAAGAATCAGGACAACGGCATCCACAGGATCATCGGCGGCAGCGGCGAGACCGACGGCGTGACCATCGATTTCGCCCTGCAATACACGGCCGGATACAAGGAAAACGTCTACACCTTCGCCAACAACATCCGCACCCGCGAGGGCGGCACTCACCTCCAGGGCTTCAAAACGGCCCTGACCAGAGCCCTCAACACATACATCCAGGGCAGCGATCTGCCTAAAAAACTGAAGCAGAAAGTCTCCGGCGACGACGTGCGCGAGGGCCTGACGGCCATCGTCAGCGTGAAGATCCCGAGTCCCCAGTTCGAGGGCCAGACCAAGACCAAGCTCGGCAACTCCGAGGTGGCGGGGCTGGTCTCCACCGTGGTCTACGAGAAGCTGAACGAATTCTTCGGCGAAAACCCGAAGGACGCCCGGCTTATCGTGGAAAAGGTCATCGACGCCGCCCGGGCCCGCGATGCGGCCCGCCGGGCCCGCGATCTGGTGCGGCGCAAAGGGGCGCTGTCGGACAACTCCCTGCCTGGCAAGCTGGCCGACTGCCAGAGCAAGGACCCGGCGGAAAGCGAGGTCTTCATCGTGGAGGGCGATTCGGCTGGCGGCTCGGCCAAGCAGGGACGCAATCCCAAGTTCCAGGCCATCCTGCCCCTGCGCGGCAAAATCCTGAACGTGGAAAAGACGCGCTTCGACAAGATGCTCCAGAACAAGGAAATCAAGGCCCTCATCACGGCCATGGGCGCGGGTATCGGTGAGGACGATGTGGACCTGTCGCGGCTGCGCTATCACAAGATCATCATCATGACCGACGCCGACGTGGACGGGGCGCACATCCGCACTCTGATCCTGACCTTCTTCTACCGCCAGTATCAGCAGCTGGTGGAGCAGGGCTACCTCTACATCGCCCAGCCGCCGTTGTACCGGGTGCACAAGGGCAGCTTCGAGCGCTACATCAAAAACGAAGAGGAAATGGATGATTTCCTGGTCCGGCGCGCGGCGGAGGAACTGGCTCTGGTCCGGCCGGACGGGAAAGAGGTCCGGGGCGAGGAACTGGACCGGATGCTGCGGCGGATTCTGGCTTTGCGGGAACTGACCCTGGACGTGGCGGGCATGGGTGTGCCCGAATCCCTGTTTCTGGCCCTGAGCGCGGGCTCCGAGCAAATCGTGCCCGATGCGCTGCGGACGGATGGCCTGCCTGCTTCTTTCGTCCGGGAAATGGAGGGCAGCGGATACACGATGGAGCTGGTCCACGAAGAAACCCCGGCCCAGTCTGAATCTCTGGAAGCGGACACACGCCTCTATGTGCATTTCACCGACATAAACGGGCACAGCCAGCGCCTGGGAGTGGAGTTCTTCGCATCCAAACGCTACCGCCGGGCCATGGATCTGCGCCGGGAAGTCGAATCCATCTGTCCCGGTCCGGCCTACACCATCCGCGGCAAGGATGCCGAAACTTCCGCCGACGGCATGTTCCCGCTGATCTCGCAGGTGCTCGAACTGGCCCAGAAGGGCCTGAACATACAGCGCTACAAGGGCCTGGGCGAGATGAACGCCGAGCAGCTCTGGGACACCACCATGAATCCGGAGGTACGCACCCTGCTTCAGGTCAGCATCGACGACGCGGTGGAAGCCGACGAGCTTTTCAATAAACTGATGGGCGACAAGGTGGAGCCCCGACGCGACTTCATCGAACGCAATGCCCTGGCGGTGGGCGATCTGGATATTTAAGAGATTGGATGCCGTGGAACCGGGCTACCCGGAAATTTTTCTCCAACAGGGTCAGCCAGTTCGCCCCATCAGCCGTCCTCTCTGGATGTATTTGGAGAAAGAAACGTGAACCGCTCCGAACCAAACTGATGCGCTGAAAATTTTCCCGCATTCCGCAAGCAGGCCAAACCGGCCCGCCCTATCGAGGTATACGTGTCCAATATCAGCATCGAAAAAGAACTTCAG
>JAUMXF010000012.1:24843-37905 GCA_030529235.1 Pseudomonadota bacterium | reverse complement strand
ATCTCCGGACCGTTCCGGGTAGACCTCCCTGCCGCGGACGCCGCGCCGCCGGCATCCCTTCCATGAGCAACCATGACGAGGTGCAATGTGATCAGCGCTGGTGAAATTCGCAAACGCTTTCTGGAATACTTCCGGGCGCACGGGCACAGCGTGCAGCCCAGTTCCTCTCTGGTGCCCCAGGACGACCCCACCCTGCTCTTCACCAACGCGGGCATGGTGCAGTTCAAGAAAATTTTCCAGGGCCAGGAAAAGCGGGACTATACCCGCGCGACCACTTCACAGAAATGCCTGCGCGTGGGCGGCAAGCACAACGACCTGGAAAACGTGGGACGTACGGCCCGGCATCACACCTTCTTCGAGATGCTCGGCAATTTTTCTTTCGGCGACTACTTCAAGGAAGAAGCCATCCGCCTGGCTTGGAACTTCGTCACCGGCGAGCTCGGTCTGGACAAAGATAAACTGTCCGTCTCCGTGTTCCGGGAGGACGACGAGGCCGAGGCCTTGTGGCGGAAGGTGGCCGGAGTCCCGGCGGAGCGCATCTACCGTCTGGACGAGAAGGACAATTTCTGGGCCATGGGCGACACCGGCCCCTGCGGCCCCTGTTCCGAGATTTACGTGGATCAGGGTGCGGATATGGCCTGCGGGCCGGACTGCGGCATCGGCAAATGTGACTGCGACCGCTTTCTGGAAATCTGGAACCTGGTTTTCATGCAGTTCAACCGCTTCGAGGACGGACGCATGGAACCCCTGCCCAAGCCCAGCATCGACACGGGCATGGGCCTGGAGCGGATCACCGCCATCTGTCAGGGCAAGCGTTCCAACTTCGATACGGACCTGTTCCAGGGTTTGATTCAGGCCATGGCCCGGAAAGCGGGCGTCGCTTACGGCCGGGATGCGGACACGGACACGGCCCTGCGGGTCATCGCCGACCACAGCCGGGCCATCGCCTTTCTGCTGGCCGACGGCATGCTTCCTTCCAACGAAGGACGGGGTTATGTGCTGCGCCGCCTGATCCGCCGGGCCTGCCGCTTCGGCAAGCTGCTGGGCTTTACCGAGCCCTTCCTGCACGAGACCGCCGCTCAGGTGGTGCTGGAAATGGGCGGGACCTTTCCGGAACTGGCCGCCAGCCGGGACTTCATGGTTCGTGTGGTGCGTCAGGAGGAAGAGCGCTTCGGGGAGACTCTGGACAAGGGTCTGCGCATTCTCGAAGAGGAAATGGCCGCCCTGAAGGCTGCGGGAAAGACGGTCATCAGCGGGGAAACGGCGTTCAGGCTTTATGACACATATGGCTTTCCGCTGGATATCGTGAACGATGTGGCTGAGAAACAGGGCTTCTCCGTGGATGAGCCGGGTTTTCTGGAGCACATGGCGGTACAGAAGAAGAAATCCAAGGAAGCTTGGGCGGGCTCCGGCGACAAGGGCCTGGCCGGACGGTTCGCGGCCCTGCTGGGCGGCGGCCTGGAGTCGGAATTTGTGGGCTACGACTGTCTGAATGCGTCCAGCCGTGTCGTGGCGCTGCTGGATTCCGGTGGAGAGCCTGTGGACCGGCTGGAAGGCGACGGATTCATGGTCGCCCTCAGAACGCCCTTTTACGGCGAATCCGGCGGTCAGGCGGGGGATCGGGGGCGGGTCGTTTCACCCACCGGAGCCGCCCGCGTGCTGGATACCTTGAAGCCCGCTCCGTCCCTGACCGTGCACAAGGTTGAGATGAGCGAAGGCTGTCTGCTGGCTGACCAGGAAGTGGAACTGTCTGTGGAAGAGGGCGAACGCATGGACACGGCCCGCAACCATTCGGCCACGCATCTGCTGCACGCGGCCCTGCGCCGGGTCCTGGGCGAGCATGTCAAGCAGGCCGGTTCGCTGGTCACGCCGTCCAGGCTGCGTTTTGATTTCACGCACATCGCGCCCCTGTCCGCCGAAGAACTGCGCCGGATTGAAAACGAGGTGAATCGAGCCATTCTGGCCGATACGCCCATCACCACCGAAATCATGCCCTATGACCGGGCTGTGGGCGAAAAACAGGCCATGGCTCTGTTCGGCGAAAAATACGAGGCCGATGTGCGGGTGGTGGAAATGGCCGGGGAATCCGTCGAACTGTGCGGTGGCACGCATCTGTCGGCCACGGGCCAGGCTGGAACTTTCTGTATTCTGTCCGAAGCGGGTATTGCCGCGGGTGTGCGCCGCATCGAGGCTCTGACGGGCTGGGCGGCCCTGCGCCATTGGCAGGGGCTGCGCGACGAAGTGCGCGAGGCGGGGCATCTGCTCAAGGCCGCTCCAGGCGATCTGGCGGCGAAGATCGCCTCCATGCAGGAGCAGAACAAGGCACTGAGCCGGAATGTGCAGGCGTTGCAGGACAAGGCCATGTCCGAAAGCGGAAAGAATCTGATGGCCGAGGTAAAACAGATTGGCGGAGTGAACCTCCTGGCCCGGCAAGTGGATGCCCCGGATATGGACGCGCTGCGGCGGCTCATGGACGACCTGCGCTCCAAAATGCCCAGCGGCGTCATCGCTCTGGCGGCCGAGGTGGATGGCAAGGCCCTGCTGGTGTTGTCCGTGAGCAAGGATTTGCACAAGCACTGCACCGCTCCGGCGCTCATGCGGAATATTTCCGAAGAAATCGGCGGAGGCGGCGGTGGGCGGCCCGACCTGGCTCAGGCCGGAGGAAACAGGCCCAAGGGTATCCAGGCGGCTCTGGCCAGGCTGGAAGTACTGCTGGGATAATGACCGAAGAGCCGTTTGCAGCCGCGGATGTGGTCAGAGTAAAGCCTTCGCCGTTGGCGGGGGCTTTATCTCTTTGGGTCTCGCCTTGACCGCATATCCCCATGTCACTACGTTTCACGCCCATGACGATTCTTTCCATCACAGCCAAAAAGCAGCACATTCTCGATCATGAAAGAAAGATGGCCCATGAAGTGGCCCTCGGGGTATTGGAGAAGCCCAAGCCTCCTCTGTGGATGATCTTTGTCCCTGTGTTTTTTGTTTTTTTCGCCCAGAAAATGGGGCAGTACAAAAGCGGGCTCGCCAGTTTCGTGGAAAACTACCTGAAAATGCGTCACCGCGCTCTGGAAGCATGTCTGGAGTTCAGCAAAGAGGAAGACGACGCACGCGGAGAGAAGCTGATCAACGCCGTCGGCTCGATTCCTGAAGAGGCCAGAGAGCCGTTCGAGCGGTGGATGCGCCTTCTGACGGAACATTACGACCTTCTCCTTCAGGCCCGGGGTGAGGATCTGGCCGCCATGATTCGTCATGGATACGGCAGCAGGACGAATTATCTGCTCTTCTGCAACAGCCTGAACAGGGCGGAAAACGCCTACAATCTGGCTTTACTGCCCAAGATGCAGGGCGAGCGCGACGATCTGCTGCATGTCATCGAAAAAATGCACGCCTGCGTCACGCATCTGCGGCGCGGAGAAGCGGACAAGATATTCCGCTGACTGCCGCTCATCAGAAATGCTTACCGCGCAAAAAAGACAGGCCCCTTTTGGGGCCTGTTCCTGTTCATCCTGTGGCGGTTCTGGTCAATGCGCGCTTTCACCCGAAGCGTACTGGCGGCACCTCATACGGTGAATGGCCCTGGACAGGGCCGCCTGTGTCGCGGCGTATTCCACCTTCTCCTGCTGCTGTCTGATTCTCTGCTCAGCTCTCTCCTGGGCGCGACGAGCGCGCTCAAGATCGATGTCCTCGGCCCTTTCGGCGACCTCGGCGAGCACCGACACCTTTGTCGGGGTAATCTCGGCAAAACCTCCGGCAACAAACACATAATATTTCTTGCCGTTGACCTTGTAGTGCAGCCCGCCGATACCGAGGGCGGAGAGAAACGGGATATGATTGGGCAGAACGCCGAACTCGCCGTTGATGCCCGGAGCGCCGACATATTCGACCTCTTCCCTGAGCACCATCTTGTCCGGCGTCACGATTTCAAGCGTAAGTGTGTTGGCCATATCGATACCCCACGGACGGCTTACTGTTTCTTGGCGTTTTCCAGAGCCTCGTCCAGACCGCCGACCATGTAGAAGCAGGATTCCGGCACGGAGTCATGCTTGCCCTCGATGATTTCCTTGAAGCCCTTGATGGTGTCCTCAAGTTTGACATAGCGGCCTTCCTTGCCCGTGAACTGCGCCGCCACGAAGAACGGCTGGGACAGGAAACGCTGGATTTTTCTGGCTCTGGATACGGTCAGCTTGTCCTCGTCGGACAGTTCGTCCATGCCCAGAATGGCGATGATGTCCTGCAGATCCTTGTATTTCTGCAGGATTCTCTGCACGGCGCGGGCCGTGGCGTAGTGGTCCATGCCGATGACGTTGGGGTCCAGAATGCGGGACGTGGAGTCCAGCGGGTCCACGGCGGGGTAGATGCCGAGCTCCGCGATCTGGCGGGAAAGCACGATGGTGCCGTCCAGATGCGAGAAGGTCGTGGCCGGAGCGGGGTCGGTCAGGTCGTCGGCGGGGACGTAAACAGCCTGCACCGACGTGATGGAACCCTTGTTGGTGGAGGTGATGCGTTCCTGAAGCTCGCCGAGGTCCGTGCCCAGGGTGGGCTGATAACCCACGGCCGAAGGCATGCGCCCCAGAAGAGCCGAAACTTCGGAGCCGGCCTGGGTGAAGCGGAAGATATTGTCCACGAACAGCAGCACGTCCTGATTTTCCTCGTCGCGGAAGTACTCGGCCGCGGCCAGAGCGGTCAGGGCCACACGGGAACGGGCTCCCGGGGGCTCGTTCATCTGGCCGTAAACCAGGCAGGCTTTGTCCAGAACACCGGCCTCGATCATTTCATGGTACAGGTCGTTGCCCTCGCGGGTCCGCTCGCCCACGCCCGCGAACACGGAGATGCCGCCGTGGTTTTTGGCGATGTTGTTGATCATCTCCATGAGGATAACGGTCTTGCCTACGCCCGCGCCGCCGAACATGCCCATCTTGCCGCCCTTGGGAAAGGGGACCAGCAGGTCGATGACCTTGACTCCCGTTTCCAGTACCTCGATCTTGGTGGACTGCTCGGTGAATCCGGGAGCCGGACGGTGAATGGAGTAGGTTTTGTCGGAGACAATGGGGCCCTTTTCGTCCACCGGACGGCCCACGACGTTCAGGATGCGCCCCAGAGAGGCCTTGCCCACGGGCACCTGAATGGGCTTGCCCGTGTCCTTGCCTTCCTGGCCGCGGACCAGACCGTCGGTGCTGTCCATGGCGATGCAGCGCACCACGCCGTTGCCCAGATGCTGGGCCACCTCGACGACCAGATTGTCTTTGGTGTCGTCAATGGTCGGATTGGTGATGAGAATGGCGTTCAAGATACTGGGGAGCTTCCCTTCGGCAAACTCCAGGTCGACAACAGGCCCGATGACCTGCACTATTTTTCCGGTATTCACAGCACTCATGCGTTATGCCCCCTTATCCTTTCAGTGCTTCGGCACCGCCGACGATATCCATTAACTGGGTGGTGATGCTGGCCTGTCTGGCTTTGTTGTAGATCAGCGTCAGACTGCAGACCATTTCATCGCAGTTCTTGGTCGCATTATCCATGGCCGACATCCGCGCCGCATGCTCGCTGGCCGACGTGTCGAGCAGGCCGCGGTACATCTGCACTTTCACGTAGCGCGGCAGAAGTTCCGCCAGCAGGCCCTCCACCGACGGCTCGAACACGTACTCGCTGGACGCCCCGGCCACAGGCTCCTCCGGCGTTTCCGCGGGAAGAATCTGCACGGTGGCCGCTTCCTGTCTGGCGATGTTCACGAACTTCCCGTAGACGATGTGCACCTCGTCGAATTGCGCGGTCAGATAACCGTCGATGACGAGATCGCCCGCGTCCCCGGCCAGCTGAAAATCGAAGCTGGACATGTGCTCGGTGTACTGCGCCACGATTTCGAACGTTGTCTTGCGGATGAAGTCCCAGCCTTTTCTCCCGATGCAGATGAACTTGACCGTCTTGCCTTCCGCTTCCTTCTGT
Organism: Pseudomonadota bacterium; assembly: GCA_030529235.1. Lineage (GTDB taxonomy): Bacteria > Desulfobacterota > Desulfovibrionia > Desulfovibrionales > Desulfomicrobiaceae > Desulfomicrobium. The sequence continues at coordinate 31,965 of JAUMXF010000012.1, read as the reverse complement.
CTGGCCAGCCTGTAGGCCGCGCCGCACAGGTTCGCGTTGAAGCTGCCGCACAGCCCCTTGTCCGAAGTGACCAGAATGATACCCACATTCTGGATGACCTCGCGCTTTTCGAGCAGCGGATGCGCGCTGGCGTCGGAGCGGGAAGCCAGATCGACAAGAATGTCGTGGAACTTGTCAGCATAGGGACGGAAGCGTTCGATCCGGCTCTGGGCGCCGCGCAGCTTGGCCGAGGCGACCATGTTCATCGCCTTGGTGATCTGCTTGGTCTTCTTTACGCCGACGATTTTGTTCTGAATGTCCCTGAGTGATGGCATTGACGACTCCTTCGGCGACTCTAGGCCTTAAAGCCGGTCTTGAATTCCTCAATCGCGGCGGCCAGTTTCTTTTCGGTCTCCGCGCCCAGGTCTTTGGTCTGGACGATTTCAGCCAGCACGTCGGACTTCTGGTTGCGCATGAACTCGACCAGCTCACTGCCGAACCGGATGGCGTCTCCCACAGCTACGTCATCGAGATATCCGCGCGTGCCCGCGTACAGCACGGCCACCTGCTCCTCCACCGGCATGGGCTGGTACTGCGGCTGCTTGAGCAGCTCCACCAGACGTTCACCGCGGGTCAGCTTGGTCTTGGTGGCTTTGTCCAGATCGGAGCCGAACTGGGCGAAAGCCGCCAGTTCGCGGTACTGGGCCAAGTCCAGACGCAGGGTTCCGGCCACCTTCTTCATGGCCTTGATCTGGGCCGCGCCGCCGACGCGGGAAACGGACAGGCCGACGTTGATGGCGGGGCGGATGCCGGCCATGAACAGGTTGGGTTCAAGGTAGACCTGCCCGTCGGTGATGGAGATGACGTTCGTGGGAATATACGCCGACACGTCGCCGGCCTGGGTTTCGATGATGGGCAGAGCCGTCAGGGAGCCCGCTCCGAGGTCGTCGTTCAGTTTGCAGGCGCGCTCCAGCAGGCGGGAGTGCAGATAGAAAACGTCGCCTGGGAAAGCCTCGCGTCCCGGAGGACGGCGCAGCAGCAGGGACATCTGGCGGTAGGCCACGGCCTGCTTGGAAAGGTCGTCGTAGATGATGAGGGCGTGCTTGCCGTTGTCGCGGTAAAATTCGGCCATGGTGCAGCCGCAGTAGGCGGCGATGAATTGCAGCGGGGCCGGCTCGGACGCGGTGGCGGAAATGACCGTGGTGTATTCCAGCGCGCCGTTCTGGCGCAGGGCTTCGACCACCTGGGCCACGGTGGAACGTTTCTGGCCGATGGCCACATAGAAGCAGTGGATGTCGCTGTTCTTCTGGGCCAGAATGGCGTCGACGCCCACGGCCGTCTTGCCGACCTGGCGGTCGCCGATGATCAGCTCGCGCTGGCCGCGTCCGATGGGCGTCATGGCGTCAACGGCCTTGAGTCCCGTGTACATGGGCTCGTGCACGGATTTACGGGCAATGATGCCGGGAGCCTTGATCTCGACGTTCCGGTAGGTGTCCGTCTGGATCGGTCCAAGGCCGTCGATAGGGTTGCCGAGGGGGTCGATGACCCGGCCCATGACCGCGTCGCCCACGGGCACCTGGAAAATCCGGCCCGTGCGCTTGACCACATCTCCTTCCTTGATGTGCTCGGTTTCACCGAGAAGAGCCACGCCCACCGAGTCTTCTTCCAGGTTCAGGACCATGCCCATGACGCCGCCCGGAAATTCGAGGAGTTCCATGGCCATGGCGTTGTCACAGCCATAGACCCGGGCAATGCCGTCACCCACCGACAGGACCACGCCAGTTTCGCTCATCTCGACCTTTTTCTCGTAATTCTTGATCTGGCCTTCGATGATCTGGCTGATTTCTTCTGCTTTGATCTGCATAGCCGCTACTCACCTCTTTTGATATTTTCCTTCAAAATTTGCAGTTGAGCCCGAATGCTGGCGTCGAGAACCCTGTCTCCGATCTTGAGCATGAGTCCGCCGATGATGTCCTGATCCACCTCATAGTCGAGGACAATCTTGCGTCCCGAGTCCTTTGCCAGTTTGTCGACGACGCTTTTCTGCATGGCTTCGGAAAGCTTCACCGCCGTGACCAGTTTGCCGCGAAGCACTCCCTGCTCGACATCCAGCAGCGCCCCGTACGCAGCGCTGATTTCCGGCAGGAAGGCCAAACGGTCCTTGTCCGCCAGCAGCAGACAGAAATTACGGATCATGGGGCTTAGGGCCGCTTTCTCCAGCACTTTGAGGATGACCCCTCTCTTTTCTTCCACAGTGAAAACAGGGTTGCGGAAGATTTTCATGAGATCCGGGGCATTCTCCAGAAGATCAGCCAGCCTGGACAGGTCCTCGCCGTATTGCGCCGGCGCGTCCTTGCCGGACTGCTCCCGCGCGACGGCGAACAGCGCCTTGGCATACCGTCTTGCTACGATGTTCCCTGTCAATTGAGCACCACCTTTTTAAGATATTCGTTGACCAACTCCTCGTGATCCTTCTTCTTGAGCTGCTTCTTCACCAGCTCTTCGGCGGCGGAAGTGATTTTCTCCGCCAGTTCGGCCCGGATGGCGTCGATGGCCTGCTTCGCCTCCTGGGCAGCGGCGATTTCGGCCTGAGCCTTGATCTGGAGAGCCTGGGCCTGGGCCTTGTCGATGATGGTCCGCCGCATGGCCTCGCCCTGAGCGGTGGCCTCGGCGAGAATCCGGGAGCGTTCGGCCTCCAGATCGGCGATGCTCTCTTCCACTTCCCGCAGACGGTTCTGGGCCTCCGTCCGGCGTTCATCCAGATCGGCAAGCTCCACCTCGATCTGTCTGCTGCGGCCGGTGAACAGGGCGGCAATGCGCTTGCCCGCGAACTTGTACACCAGAAAGGCGACAATGGCGAAGGTGATGACGCGATAGAGCAAATCCGGCAGCTTGCTGCCGCCGGACGCGCCTTCACTGGCAAACGCCATCGCCGCGCAGAAAACCAGCGTCGCCGTCAGCAATCCGGCAGTCCTGAATTTTTTCAAAATTCCGCCCTCCTTATGGATACAGCTTGCACCACACCCGAAACCATTTCACGCTTTGTTCAGCACTTTTCCGGCGACTTCCTTCGCGTATGCAGCCACTGTCCCGCGCAGAGACTTGAGAGCCACCTGTTTCTGATGCTCAATGTCCTTCCTGGCCGCGGCGATTTTCTCGGCGGCTTCGGCTCCGGCGGCGCTCAGCACAGAACTCTCCGCGGCCATGCCTTCCTCTTTCAGGGAATGACGGATGCTCTGGGCTTCTGTACGGGCCTCGGTCAAGGCGGCCCGGTAATTCTTCAGCCTGATTTCGGCTTCGGCGGTGAAGTCTTCGATGGAGCGCAGCTTCTGGTCCATGATTTCCCTCCGCTTTTTGATGATCCCGCGGATGGGGCGGTACAGCACAAGATTCAGGACCATTAGAGTGATCACGAAGTTCGCGAACTGAACAAAAAACGTCCAATTGAGTTCGATCATGCTGCCCCCTGACGAGTATGTGAATTTTTGTCCAAAGTCGGTGCACCTTTACCCGATTACCAGCTTCGTGTCAAAATCTTTTTCTTTTTTCATGGGATAAAAAGGCTGTTGACTCAAAAAGAACAAGTCGTCCGAAATTTCACGAGAATATCCGGCTCATCTCGACCCTGACCAGACTCATCGGCGGCAGACGCTTATTCATATCGGATGTGATGCCATGGTTACAGGAGCCGGGCTACTTGGGGGGAGGGCGATACGCAAGCCCCCAAGGTTCAGTTTTTTTTGAATACAAAGCGGCGCATGCCCACGTTGAGCACAATGCCGATCATGCAGAAATTCACCACGGAAGCGCTTCCGCCGTAACTGATGAAAGGCAGCGGGATGCCCACCACCGGCATGACGCCCAGAACCATGCCCATGTTGATCAGTATCTGCCAGAAAAAATAGAAAAATACTCCCGCGCAGAGGCAACTGCCAAATTCATCTTTGGCCTCCAGAGCTACGGCATAAATCTGATAAAGAAAGGAGCAGAACAGGATGAGAAGAACCATGGTGCCGGAAAATCCCCATTCCTCGCCGAAAACGGCGAAAGCGAAGTCCGTATGCTTTTCCGGGAGAAAGCGGAGCTGACTCTGGGTGCCTTCCAGAAATCCTTTGCCCCAGAATCCGCCGGAGCCGATGGCGATCTGAGACTGAATGATGTGGTACCCCGCGCCCAGAGGGTCGTTGCCCGGGTCCAGAAAGGTGAGGATTCTCTGTTTCTGGTAGTCATGCAGAAAAAACCAGCCAAATGGCAGGCAAAGGGGAACGAGAACGAGCAGTACGCGGAATACGCCGGTCTGGAGGCCCTTGAAAAACACCATACCCCCCAGAATGAGCAGGATGCTGAGAGCCGAGCCCAGATCCGGCTGTTTGACGATCAGGGCTGCCGGGATCAGCCCTGCCAGCAGCACCTTGGCCAGACTCATCCACCCGAGCCGGATCTCCATTCTGGACAGCAGATGAGCGGCCAGAATGAGCACGGCTATCTTGGCCAATTCCGTGGGTTGCAGGTTGAAAAAACCGAGGTCCAGCCAGCGTTTGGCACCGTAGATGGTTTTACCGGCCACGGCCACGCCCAGCAGCAGAAGCAGCGAGAGAATGAAAAGAGGCCAGGCTGCGCCCCGGAAATGCCGGTAGTCGATAGTCACGCAGAGCATCATGACACAGAAGCTCGCGCCGCCCCACAGCATCTGCTTGTTGAAGTAGGAATCCAGCTCCAGTCCGGCGGCGCCGCGCAGTGTGCTGGCGGAATAAAGGTTCACGGCACCGATAAGGAAAAGAAGGGCTACCAGTCCGAGCAATCCCCAGTTGATATGGGAAAAAACTCTCCGGTCGATCATGATTCCTCCGCCGGTTCCGGAAGTTCCGGGGGAAAAAGTGCGTCGATCACGGCTCCCACCACCGGGCCGGCTTCGGCTCCGCCCTGGCCGCCGTGTTCGATCATGGCCACGATGGCGTAACGCTTGTCGCCCTTTTCCGCGAACGCGGCCATCCAGGCGTGATCCCGGTATTTGTAGGGGATTTCCCGGGTCTTTTTCTTGGCATACTTGTCCAGCAGTTTCACCACCTGCGAGGTACCCGTCTTGCCTCCCACCCTGATGTCTGGACGGCGGAGCATGCGGGCCGTGCCTTTGGGGTCTTCCACCGTGGCGACCATGGCGTCGACAGTCTGCTTCCGTGTGGCCGGGCTCATGGGCAACGTTCCGGCCACATCCGGCTTGTCCGCGAGCAGCAGCGTCGGGCGCAACAGCGTGCCTCCGTTGATCAGGGCCGATACGAACTTGGCTACCTGGAGCGGCGTGGCCAGCGTATGCCCCTGCCCGATGGAAAAATTCAGCGTTTCGCCTTTCTGCCAGCGTTCGCCGAAGCGTTTGAATTTCCACTCCGGAGTGGGGATGTTCCCTGAACGCTCATGGGGCAGTTCCACGCCCGTTTTTTCCCCGAAGCCGCAACGCATGGCGTAATCACCGATGGCGCTCACGCCCAGCCGCTCTCCCACCTGATAGTAGTAGACATCGCAGGATTCCACGAGAGATCTGCGAAAATCCGTAATTCCATGCCCGCCCCAGCGCCAGCAGCGGAAGTCCCGGTTACCCAGCGTGTATTTCCCCGGACAGAATACCGTACTCCGGGGAGTCATGAGGCCGCTGTCCAGGCCCAGAGCCCCCACCACCAGCTTGAAAACGGAACCCGGCGGATAGGCGCTCTGGATGGGTCTGTTCTGCAGGGGGTGCAGCGGATCGTCCAGCAGCTCTCTCCATTTGACATGGCTGATGCCGACCACGAATTCGTTGGGGTCGTATGTGGGCAGGCTGACCTGTGCCAGAATCTGGCCCGTTCCGGCGTCCATGACCACAATGGCCCCGGCCTTTCCCTCGAGCGCGCGGGTGGCGGCTTCCTGCAGCCGCAGGGAGACGCTCAGCGTCAGATCCTCGCCCATGACGGGCTGGGAGACGATACGTGAGGACAGCACCCGGCCCGAGGCGTCCACCTCGAACTCCTCGAGTCCTTTGGTCCCGCGCAGCCTGCGTTCCAGCACGAGCTCGATGCCCTGTTTACCCACATCGTCGCCCAGCTGCAGGTCCGGATCGTTGGCCAGTTCTTCCTCATTGGCCCTGGCCACATAACCGAGCAGATGGGCCAGGGTTTTCCCGTGAGCATAATATCTTTTGGGCCGGACGACGATGCTCAGTCCCGGCCAATCCTGGAGGTGGGCCTCTACCACCGCCACCAGATCAAAAGGAATGTTGGGGACGATGACCTGCTCGTCAAAATGTTTGACGCGCTTGCGGCCTATTTCGAAAGCCTTCTGCAAATCTTCCCGGGGTATACCCGTCCATCTGCAGATCTGGTCCAGAGTGCCGGGAATATCCGGGCATTCCTCGCGCACCAGCGCCAGCGCGTATGCCGGAGCGTTTTCAGCCAGAAGCACCCCGTCCCGGTCGTGGATAATGCCGCGCGGAGAAAAAAGCGTGCTCTGTCTGGTTCTGTTCTGCTGGGCCCGGCTCTGGTAGAATTCGGTCTTGTAAACCTGCAGATACCACAGCCGGATTCCGAAGATGCAGAAAAGGCCCGCGATCAGAATCAGCAGAAAAAGCGGCCCGGAAAAAATGGGCGGCCTCTCGGGCGGATCAAATGTGCCCACGCCGGACCCACCGCCGATATGCCCAGAACGCGCCGCCCCAGAAGCCCCCATAAAAAAGCCATTGCGGCAGGACCCAGGTCCACGGAGCAGGCATACGTACAGGAATTTCCTGAAACCGTACGGCTCCGGACAGTACAAGCCAGTGCCACACGGAAAGAAGCAGGGAAAAAAAGAGAATGAAGAACGGATTACGGGGCTCGAGCAGCCAGCGCGAAAACAGGAAGGCCAGATACATGCCCGCATAGAAGAGGAGCGAAGAGCCGAATACCAGATCGCCCATGCCTTCCTGCACGAATATGACAAGCCAGGTCATCCAGATGAGCGACCACCATTGTCCGGTCTGCAGACAAACCAGCAGGCCGGGAGACAGAAAGTCAAAGCCTCCGGACAGGTCCTGCGCCCAGAGGGCCGCGACAAAATACGCGACCCACCATAGTACGGGGGAAATTCCCCCGCCCTTGCCCTCATGCCGCCGGAACATGTTCCCTACCGTTTTTT
>JAUMXF010000012.1:19963-24743 GCA_030529235.1 Pseudomonadota bacterium | reverse complement strand
GGTATCTCGTTCCGGCGGCTCAGAATGAGCAGTTCCTCGTAGTAGCGCAAGGCCAGCAGCGGCTCCGCGTACACGTTCTGAAAGAGGGAGACGTCGGCGGGTGTGACTTCCACCACGCGCGCCACGGGAATGCCTTTGGGAAAAACGCCTCCCTGCCCCGATGTGATCAGGATTTCGCCGGGAGAGACCTCGTCGTTGCGCGGGATGAACTTCACTTCCAGAAATGCTCCGAAGCCCCGCCCCTGCACGATTGCGGGCACACGCCCCTCGCTGGTGAGCACGGGGATTCTGCTGGTGGGATCCGAAAGCAGCAGTACGGAGGAAAAATGCGCCCCGGGCCTGACGATGCGGCCCACCACGCCTTTGGTCGAAATGACCGGGTCATTGGCCCGCACGCCGTGGATGGAACCTGCATCCACCAGCATGGACTCCAGAATGGCGTTGGGGCCGAGCTTCTGGCCGATGACCCGGCAGCCACGCATGTCCCATGAAATCTCGGGAGAGAACCGCAGCAGGGCGGCCATGCGGTCGGCGGACTTGGCCTTTTCCGAAAGACGGGTCAGGTCGCGCTCCACCTCGTGCAGTCTGGTGGAGAGATCTTCATTCTCCTGGCGTACGCCGACCAGATATACATATCTTGACCAGAAGGCGGTCACATGGTGTTGCACCAGACGTCCGGGAGTCAGAATCCATCCGGCGAGATCAAGTCCCACGAATGTCGACAGCCTGTCCAGATACCCTGTTTTCCAGTTCCAGGTATATATGGAAAAATAGAGAAAAAGCGGCAGGAAGAAAAAAAGAACGAGGTGCCGGAAGCGGGGAATCATACGCTACTCGACGGTCACCTCGCGCAACACGTCCAGATTGTCCAGCACCTTGCCCGATCCCAGAGCCACGGTGGACAGCGGATCTTCCACAACGGTGATGGGCAGGGACGTTTCCTCGCGCAGCAGGTGGTCCAGCCCCTTCAGCAGTCCGCCGCCGCCGGTCAGAACAATGCCCCGGTCCACGATGTCCGCGGCCAGTTCAGGCGGCGTCTGTTCCAGAGCGATGCGTACGGCCTGAACGATGGAGTCCACAGGTTCGGAAATGGCCTTGCGCACTTCCTCGGAAGTGATGGTGATGTTCTGGGGAATGCCGGATACCAGATCGCGGCCCTTGACATCCATGACCAGCTCCGAGTCCAGAGTATAGGCCGAACCGATGGCGGTCTTGATGTCTTCGGCCGAGCTCTCGCCGATGAGCATGTTGTACTTGCGCTTGACGTACTGCAAAATGGCGTCGTCCATCTTGTCCCCGCCGATGCGCACGGACTTGGAATAGACGATGCCCGCCAGGGAGATGACCGCCACTTCGGTGGTGCCGCCGCCGATATCCACCACCATGTTGGATGTGGGTTCGGTGATGGGCAAGTCCGCGCCGATGGCCGCGGCCATGGGCTCCTCGATCAGAAAGACTTCACGGGCGCCGGCGCTCTGGGCTGATTCGCGCACCGCCCGCTTCTCCACCTGGGTGATGCCCGTGGGCACGCAGATGACAATCCGGGGACGGACCAGCCGACGGCTGTTGTGCACCTTGGAGATGAAATGCCTGAGCATGGCTTCGGTCACTTCAAAATCGGCGATGACGCCGTCCTTCATGGGCCGGATGGCCACGATATTGCCCGGCGTGCGGCCCAGCATGCGTTTGGCCTCGCTGCCCACGGCCAGAACCTTGTTGTTCCCCCGGTTATCCCGCTTCACGGCCACCACGGAGGGTTCGCGCAGCACGATCCCCCGGCCTCTGACATAGACGCAGGTATTGGCCGTCCCCAGGTCGATGGCCAGATCGTTTGAAAAGAACCCCAAAAATTTATCCAAAATTCTGGACATACATTTCCTCATTTATCATGTTCAAACAGGTCCGTCTGGCAGGCAGCGGAAAGACGCTTCTGCCGTGTCCGGCAAACACGGCCGACAGGGCGTTTCGCGTACCAGAACAAATTTGTGCAGGCAACCTCATCCTCCGGCCATGACCGTCAACAGATACTACCCTCTGTCCGTGCATTTCCGGCGGCGTTTCGGCCGGCGGGTGCAGAAAATTCCTCTGGACGCCGGAAGCACCTGCCCCAACCGGGACGGCGCCCTGTCCACGCGCGGCTGCGCCTTCTGCAATGAACGCGGCTCCGGCACGGATCAGGCCAGACTGGGCAAATCCCTGACCGGACAATACCTGGAAGGCCGGGAGAAATACCGGCGGCGCATGCCGAAGGCGCTGTTCATGGCCTATATCCAGTCTTTCTCCAACACCTACGGACCGGCGGACCGCCTGCGGAGCATGATCTCCGAAGTGGCTTGCCTGCCCGACATGGCCGGTCTGGCCATCGGCACCCGCCCCGACTGTCTGGACGAGGAAAAGCTGGATATCCTCAGGGGTGCACCGCTGGAAGAAATCTGGCTCGACATCGGGCTCCAGTCGGCCCATGACGCCACGCTGCAACGCATCAACCGGGGGCACGACGCCGCCTGTTTCGCGGTCTGGACACGCCGGGCCGCAGCGGAGGGTCTCAAGGTCTGCGCCCATGTCATCACCGGCCTGCCCGGAGAATCCCTGGAACATTTCGAGGCCACCATGGCCTTTGTCAGCGCCCTGCCCGTGGCCGGAGTCAAAATCCACAATCTTTACGTCTGCCATGGCTCTCCGCTGGCGGAGGAATGGCGGCGGGGGGCCTTGCGCCTTCTCCGCCGGGAGGATTCCATCGTCTGGGCCGTGCGGGGCCTGGAGCTGCTGCGTCCGGACATCGTGGTTCACCGCATGAACGGCGACCCTGACGGAGACGAGCTTGTGGCTCCGGACTGGGCCGGAGATAAGAGGGGATTCCTCGAAGATATCCGCCGCCGGCTCGAAGCCCTGGATACCTGGCAGGGCAAGGCCCTGGGATATCCTCTGGACGCCCGCTTCAACCCGCTCCAGTCCGGGCAGGAAACGCATGCCTCTCAGTTCGCCAAACGATGACGTGCCGCACCTTTCCCAGAAAAACAGCAGAACGCAGGAGGCCGCCATGCTCCTTGTCGAAACCTTCGCCAACCAGTGGTTTTCCATCAGTTTTTCCTGGCGGGACGGGCTGCTCGTCCAGACGGAACTGAGCCCGGACATACTGCCCGCAACGCCGCCCAAGTCCGCCTACGGCCGTGAACTGGAGCGGCTCGTCGCCGGTTACGACCGGCTCGCGCGGGACATGTGGCCGGAACTTCCTCTGGATACCCGCAGTCTGACGCCCTTTGCCCTGAATGTACTGCGGCGGCTGCGGCAGGGTACCCCGCGCGGCTCCTGGACGACTTACGGCCGACTCGCGGCGGCCTGTGGATCGCCCGGGGCGGCCAGAGCCGTGGGCTCGGTCATGGCCAGAAATCCGTGGGCCCTGATCTATCCATGCCACAGGGTATTGGCCGGAGACGGCGGCATCGGCGGATTCGGCCCCGGCACCGCACTGAAGCGCACCCTGCTCACTCTGGAGAAGGCGTGGCCGGAGCAAAAGCCGGAGTGAGCATTTCGTCGTCCACCGTATCGGCATCGTCGGCATACAGGCGGATCAGGTTGCGCAGATGCCCGAAGCTGGTTTCGTCCATGTTCAGAAAGTCAATGGCTCCGTCCTCTCCGGGGCGTACAATGCGGCCGTGAATCCTGATGCGGACATCGGCATTCAGCTCCATCTCGACGTCACACTCCCAACCCGGAAGGAGCCAGTCGGCGGTGGAGCAGGAGAGCCCCTTGAGGCTCAGGTCCCGAACCTGTCCGCCCACCGCTTCTCCCGCGAATATGATGGTCAGCGGCAGTTCGAGATTGACCCGGGTCCTTCTGCGTCGCTCCTGTCCCATATCGTCCTCCGCGAACATACAATGAATTTTCGGGCGGCAAGCCGTATCCGCCCGGCCGCCCTACTCCAGGAAGATCTTCTTTTTCGGCTTGGGCGCGGCCTCTTCCCCGGATTTGGGGGTCTCCCGGCGGGGCTCCTTGCGCGATCCCGACCGGGAATGCCTGCCGGACCGGGGAGCGGGAGTCTCATCCTTTGCCGGCGCGGCCGGTCTGGCGGAGGCACTATCTGAAGCCTGATCCTTTCCGCCCGCATCAACGGGTTCCGCCTTGATGGAGCTTTCTCCCGCCTCCGGCTGCTCCGGAGAGGTTATCCCGTCCGTCTGCGCCGCATCGGCCTTGGGCTTTCTCGGTCTGCGGCGGCGCTTCTTGGGCGCAGCCTGTTCATCCGGGTTCTCGGGCTGCTCCGGACCGGGCTTCAGGGCGGAATCGGAACCGGCTCCCTGCCCCGCAGTATCCACAGCATCCGGCGCGGCGGGTGAACGGTCGGAGCTTTCCCCGGTATCCGCCGGAACGGGAGCGTCTTCTCCCTTGGGCTCCGCCGGAGCGTCCTGTGGCGTATCGGGACGTGCGGTCTGCTGATCGCCGTGTTCCACAGCGCTTCCATTTTTCTTGCGCCGTTTGCGCTTGCGCTTCTCCCCTTCGGTTTTTTCCGCCGGGGCCTGTCCGGGCCGGGCCAGGGGCAGCAGTTTTTCCGAAGGCTGCGCCAGAGGCGCATGGAAGGTTTTCTGATAGAATTCGTCCACCAGCATGGCCAGCAGGGTCAGGGAGTCCTCATTGCCCGCCAGATCCGCCGCAATGCGCGTGAACCGCTGCAGCCGCTCTTTCTGGATGTTGTCCGCCTCCCGCAGGTGAGCTTCCAGAAGAAACACGGCCCGCTGCGAGATGAGCGTCTCCAGTTCCTCGTCGGTGGGCACCTGCCGCTCTT
>JAUMXF010000012.1:0-19953 GCA_030529235.1 Pseudomonadota bacterium | reverse complement strand
AATGGAAAATTTTTTGGCGATCTGCTCCAGCTCCAGTTCCTCCATGCCCGAAACCAGGGAAATGGCCATGCCTGCGGCTCCCGCCCGGCCCGTGCGTCCCGTGCGGTGGACATAGGCCTCGTGATCCTGGGGCGGCTGATACTGGAATACATGGGACAGCTCGTGAATGTCGATGCCCCGCGCGGCCACATCCGTGGCCACCAGAAACTTGAGCCTGTTCAGGCGCAGTTTTTCCAGCACCTCCTCGCGGGCGGCCTGGGACAGATCCGCGCTGATCTCGCCCACATCGTAGCCGAAACGCCGCAGCACCACGGACACGAAATGGACATCGGCCTTGGTGTTGCAGAAAATGATGGCCGAGGCGGGATTTTCCTGTTCGATGATTTTGACCAGCACGCGGCTCTTCTGCATGGCCGGGACCTTGTACACCACATGCAGTACGTCCGTGGCGTGCACCTGGGCCTGGCTCAGGGAGACGAAACGCGGCTCGCGCAGAAACTGCTGGGCCAGACGTTTGACGTGCCCCGGATAGGTGGCCGAAAACATGGCCGATTGCAGTCCGCGCGGCAGGTAGCGCTGCAACTGCTTCATGTCCGGATAAAAGCCCATGGACAGCATCCGGTCGGCTTCGTCGAAAACGAGCATCTTCAGCCAGTCCAGAGTCAACGTGCCCTTGAGCAGATGATCGAGGATGCGGCCCGGCGTGCCGATAATGAGCTGCGCCCCGGCTTCGAGGCCCTGAATCTGGGCGGCATAGCCCACGCCGCCGTAAATGGGCAGCGAACGTACCCCCATGCTCCGGCCCAGTTCTTCGGCGTCCCGGGCCACCTGTACGGCCAGTTCGCGCGTGGGAGCCAGCACCAGGGCCTGCGGCGCGCCCAGGGCCGGGTCGATGCGATGCAGCATGGGCAGCAGAAAAGCCCCGGTCTTTCCGCTTCCCGTCTGGGACTGCACCATGATGTCCTCGCCGGACAGCATGGGCGGGATGGCCTGGGCCTGCACCGGCATGAGTTCGGTCCAGTTCAGACGCAGGGCCGCTTCCCGAAGCGCCTGCGGCAGGTCGGCCATGGCCATGGAAGCCTGGTCTGGTTCACTATCCGATGCTCCGGCCGCGCCGGTTTCAATAATGTCTGTCATACCGTTCCTGTGTTCGTGTGCGGGCCTTCCACAAGGTCCAGCACAAATTCGATGATGGAATTGCTGACCAGCATTCCGGTGCGGGTCAGACTGAGGCGGCCGTTTTCCAGACGGACCCGCCCGCCCGAGCGCAGTGGCTCCAGGGCGGCGCGCAATTCCGGCTCCACGGCCGATGCCAATGTCTTCAGATCGAGCCCTTCTCTGGTGCGCAGGGCGAGCATGATCCGTTCACGCCGGGCAATGGTCTTAGAAAGACGCTCTTCCGCATCCGCCCCGGCGGTTCCGGACACGAAGGCGGCGTATCTGCCGAGCCCGGAAGGAGCCGTCCAGCGCCGGCCGCCCACGGTGGATACGGCCGAAGGGCCGAATCCGAGATATTCCTCGCCAGCCCAATATCCCCGGTTATGGCGGCTTTCCCTTCCCGGGCGGGCGAAATTGGACACCTCGTACTGCGAAAAGCCGCGCCCGGCCAGATACTCCGCCCCCCGGACATACATATCCGCTCCGGCGTCCTCGTCCGGCAGAGCCAGCACCCCGCGATCCACCGCGTGGGCCAGAGGGGTGCCTTCTTCCAGCGTCAGGCCGTAACAGGACAGATGCTCCGGCGCCATGTCCGCAGCCGCGGCCAGATCGTCCAGCCACATGGCAGGCGTCTGTCCCGGAATGCCCCAGATGAAATCCAGACTCAGATTGTCAAAGCCGCTGTCCCGGACAGCATGCACGGCCCGGCGCGCCAAACGGGCGTCGTGCGGGCGGCCCAGAACCCGCAATATGCCGTCATGCAGACTCTGCACGCCGAGGCTTATGCGGTTCACGCCAAGACCGCGGATATCCCGCAGAAATCCCGGACGGACTGCGGACTCCGGATTGGTCTCCAGAGTGATTTCCGCGTCACCGGCCAGTCCGAAAAATTTTCCTGCGGCCTGGATCAGGGTGTCCACCTGTTCCGGCTCCAGAAGAGAGGGCGTGCCGCCGCCGAAATACAAAGTCCGCGCCGCACGTCCGTCCACAAGTTCGGCCCGGGCGCGCATGTCCCGCAGAAGCAGTTGCACATACCGGTCCATGGCCTCCGGGTCGTACGCCGTCGAATGGAACGCGCAGTAGGCGCATTTGCGCACGCAAAAGGGCACATGAACGTACAAGAGCATCAGACCGGTCCGGTCAGGGCACGCAGTTCCGATGCGTAACGCTCCATTTCGGAATACAGACAGCCGCAATACTGTTGCCGGTAAATGTCCCACTCTTTGGAAAGAGCTATGCCCTCGGCCCAGCCGGAGCGGAAATCCTCATAATAAAATTCCGGACCGGCGCTCCCGGCCATGTCCCGGCCCAGAGTCCGGATTTCCTCGTGCTTCTGGAACTTGCTGTACAAAAGCGTGGTGGTGAAGCAGTCGAAACGCCCGCGCCGGGCCACGGCCCGGGTCCGCTCCAGGCGAAGGGCGTAACAGGCCAGACAGCGGTTGGCTTCGCGAAAAGCCACGGCCCGGAAGTATGTTTTGGGATCGTATTCGTCATCCTTGAATATCACCGGGATCCCGAGCCTTCCGGCCACCTGGGCGGCCCCTTCCCTCCGGCGCAGATATTCCTTCAGCGGATGGATGTTCGGGTTGTAGAAAAGACCGGTCACCTGGTGGCCTTCCGCGAGCATGGCCTGCACGGATGTGATGGAACACGGCCCGCAACAGATGTGCGCCAGAATTTTCATGATGCCGTCTTCAGACTAGCCCCGGTCCGGGGTTGGCAGGATGGCCGGGAATGTTTTTTGGACACGTCCCTCGAAAGATCTTCAGCCGCGCTCATATATGCCCAATCCATAATATGCATCAACGCTTGCAATCCTGAAATTCCACGCTCTTCAGCAGAAGGAGCAGGACAGGTTCGCTGCGGGCACGATGTCGATCCGCCGCGCGAAAATCTTTTCGTACTCCATGAGCTTCTCGCGCTTGCGGTTCAGCAGATACTGCATGAGTTCGGCGTCGGTCTGGTACACAAAGGGCTCCGTCAGTTTGTCCTTGCGCAGCTCCCGGTAGATGTCCTTCAGGGCCTGCATGGAACGCCACTCCAGATTCCTGCGGGTGCCCGCCCCGGCGCAATGCGGGCAGGCTTCGAGGCTGGCCGAGAGGGCCGACGTGCCCAGACGCTGGCGTACGATCTCCAGCAGGCCGAATTTGGAGATGCGCCCGATGTCCGTGCGCGCCCGGTCCACCTTGAGAGCCTGGCGGAGCACCTTCTCCACTTCGCGGATGTGCTTGCCGTCCTTCATCTCGATGAAATCCACCACAACCTGCCCGCCGATGTCCCGAAGCATGAGCTGATGGGGAATTTCCCGGGCCGCCTCGACATTGGTACGCAGGGCCATTTCCTTGAAATTCTTCTCCCCGCCGATTTTCCCGGAGTTGATGTCGATGGCTGTCAGGGCCTCGGTATGGTCGATGACCAGCTGGCCGCCGCTGGGCAGAGTCACCTGGCGGCTGAAAATCTTCTGCAGCTGGGCCTCGATGCGGAAACGCTCGAACAGGGTCCGGTCCGTTTCCGTGTGAACCTTGATGAAGGTCTTGCGGCGGGGGAAAATCAGCGCGGCGAAATCCGTGATCTGCCGGGCGGTTTCGTCGTCGTCCACCCAGCATTCGGCGATGTCCGGGGTCAGGTAGTCGCGGATGGCCCGGAAGGCCAGATCCTTCTCTTCGTAAACCAGCGCCGGAGATTCGGAAGCAATGGCTTTCTTGCGGATGTCCTTCCACAGGCGCTTCAGAAATTGCAGGTCGCGGGACAGGCTGGTTTTGCTCTGGGCTTCGCTGACCGTGCGCACGATGACGCCCAGCCCCTCGTCCAGCTTGAGCTCTTCCACCACCTCTTTCAGGCGGTCGCGTTCTTTTTCGTCTTCTATCTTGCGGGAAATTCCGAGCTGCTCCCGGCCCGGCGTGAGCACAAAATAGCGGCCCGGAATGGACAGGTAGGTGGTCAGGAACGCGCCCTTGGAGCCCGTGGGCTCCTTTACCACCTGGACCATGACTTCCTGGCCGGGTTTCAGCACCTTTTGCAGCGGCGGATACTTGCCCCGGCCGGGCACATCGGCCAGATAGTATTCCGGATGCACCTCGTCCACCTGAAGAAAACCGTTCTTGTCTGCGCCGTAATTGATGAAGGCCGCCTGCAGGGCCTGATCGACGTTGTGGATGCGGCCCTTGTAGATGTTGCCCTTGGTTTTGCTCTGGTGCAGCATCTCCACATAATATTCCACCACCGTGCCGTCCTCCATGATGGCCACTTCGACCATCTCGCCCGGCAGCACGCTGATGAACATCTTGCGCTTGAGTTTTTCACTCATAAAAAGTCCTTGTCGTAAAATTGTTTCCGGCCGGAACCGGGTAAAATCATGATCCGGAAGTCCGGGAAATTTCTGGGTATGCAGGAGGACGCTTCGGTACGGAAAGCGCGCATCCGCCATGGGGCTCCGCATAGAGCATGCAGCAATTAAAACGCCCGTTCCGCGGCCCACAAAGCCCGCCGATACGCATTTCACGGCAAGGCGTTGCGGGTGTTTCCTGCAGAGCTGTTGACTCGTTTCATTCGAACACTGCTCTGGAATCCGCGCCACGCGGATTCATCCGGCGCGAAAGTCCGGAGCCTGTCAGACACCGCCCGTGTTACCTAACCGTGCAAAGTCCTCATAGCAAGAGAAACCCTGCTCCCGTGCCCCCGGACGGCTTGACACGGTCTGACACGCTCACTACTCCCACCTGCCACACTCAGGAGGCCGTATGCTTGAACCCGGACAGCTGGTCATGCTGCTCAACGCCAAGGACAAACACTACTTCGTTTCCGCGCGGGAAGGCGAGGTGATGCACACCAACGAGGGCATTTTGCACCTCGACGAAGTCCGCGCCGCGGGATGGGGCAGGCAGGTGCGCACGCACAAGGGCTATCCATTCACGGTCATGCGGCCCACCCTTTACGATCTGATCAAATCCGTGAAGCGCCGCACCCAGATCATCTATCCCAAGGAGATCGGCTATATCGCCATGAAGCTGGGCATCGGCCCGGGCTGCCGCATTGTGGAGGCGGGCTGCGGCTCCGGCGGTCTGACCACGGCTCTGGCCTGGCTGGTGGGCGACACGGGCAAGGTCTATACTTACGAACGCCGTGAGGAATTCTACACCCTGTGCCGGGAAAACCTGGAGCGCATCGGCCTGGCCCACCGGGTGGAGCAGTTTCATCAGGACATTGCCGACGGCTTTCATCCCCATGCCGCCGACGCCCTGTTTCTGGATGTGCGCACTCCCTGCGACTACGTGCGTCATATTCCCGGCGCGGTGGCTCCCGGCTCGCCCATCGGCTTTCTGCTGCCCACCACCAACCAGGTCCAGGAACTGCTCGCCGCCATGCAGGACGGGCCTTTCCGGCAGATCGAGGTGCTGGAAATCCTTCTGCGCCGCTACAAGCCCGTGCCCGAACGGCTGCGCCCCGATGACCGGATGGTGGCCCACACCGGCTTTCTGGTTTTCGCCCGCACCTTCACCAGTCTGGACGCGGAGTCCGAGAGCACACCGGACACGGAAAACGCCGCGGACACGCTGACTGACGAAAACTGATTTCGGAAATTATTTTCCGTTATTTCAAAGAGTTGTATTTTTATCTTGCAAATTCTTTTTCTTTTCCTGTACACTTCGCTCCTTTAACCGCAGCCGTCGCATCATTTCATATAGTCATAAGGAGAAGGGGCATGACCCGCAAAGACCGCACCGAAGGCATCTTCAGCCGACGCGAAGTGCTGGATTCCACCGAGCGCCAGAAATACCACCAGATTCATCTCAAGGAGCTGCTCTCCTACGCATACAGGTATTCCGAGGACGTGAAGAAGCGCTTTGACCGCGCCCAGTTTTCCGTGGAGAAATTCCGGGATCTCATCGATCTCAAGCACGTGCCCATCCTGAAGAAGAAGGAGCTGATCTTTCTTCAGTCCATGGGACCGCGTCTCGGCGGCCTTTTGACCAAGGATCTGGGCGAACTGCGCCGCGTCTTCCTGTCTCCCGGCCCCATTTTCGACCCCGAGGACCGCAGCGAGGACTACTGGGGCTGGACCGAAAGCTTTTACGCGGCGGGCTTCCGTTCCGGCGATCTGGTCCAGAACACCTTCAGCTACCACATGGCTCCGGCCGGGCTCATGTTCGAGGAGCCCCTGCGCCAGTTGAACTGCGCCGTGGTGCCCACGGGGCCGGACAATACGGAAAACCAGCTGGACATCATGAAAAAGCTGCGCGTCACGGGCTATGTGGGCACGCCGAGTTTTCTCATGCATCTGGCCCAGAGGGGGGAGGAGCGGGGGCTCAACCTGCGCAAGGATCTGTATCTGGAAGTGGCCTTTGTCACGGGCGAAAAGTTCTCGGAGAAGATGCGTTCCAATCTGGAAAAGAAATTCGATCTGCTCATGCGTCAGGGCTACGGCACCGCCGACGTGGGTTGCATCGGCTATGAATGCTTCCACAAAAACGGTCTGCATATCGCCAACCGCTCCTATGTGGAAATCTGCCATCCGGACACGGGCATTCCCCTCAAGGACGGCGAGGTCGGCGAAATCGTGGTCACGGTCTTCAACAAGACCTACCCGCTGATCCGGCTGGCCACGGGGGATCTGTCCTACATCGACCGCGCGCCCTGCCCCTGCGGCCGCACGTCGCCCCGTCTGGGCAACATCGTGGGCCGGGTGGACACCACCGCCCGGATCAAGGGCATGTTCGTGTACCCGCACCAGGTGGAGCAGGTCATCTCGGTTTTCGAGGAGATCAAGAGATGGCAGATCGAAGTCACCAACCCCGGAGGTATCGACGAAATGCGCCTGCTCATCGAGGCGTCCAGCTTCAAGCGGGAAGAAGAACTGCTGCACATGTTCCGCGAGAAGATAAAAATTCGTCCGACCCTGCAGGTGCTCACGCCCGGTACCCTGCCCCCGCAAATCCGGTTCATCGAGGACAAACGCAATTGGGACTGACCATCCGCCTGATCCTGCTGCTCGCGGTGCTTCTTACCGGCTGCGCCGGGCGGGCTCCTGAACGCCCGGCAGCCCTGACCGCGCCGCCGGGTTCTTTTCTCTCGCAAAACGGAACCGTCCTGCCTGACGCCGAAATTGTCCGGCTGGCCCGAAGCTGCGATTTTATTCTGATGGGCGAAAGCCATACCAACCCTTGCGATCACGCCGTCCAGGCCAGACTGGTGGAGATTCTGGGACAGACCGGCATGCGCTTTATCATCGGGCTGGAGATGCTGCCCGTCACGGTCCAGCCCGCGCTGGATGCCTTCAATGCCCGGCAAACGGATGCCGACGAACTGGAACACAAAACGCAATGGGAAAAGCACTGGGGGCATTCGTACAGCATGTACAGGCCCGTGCTGGAGACCGCCCGGCGCTTTGATCTGCCCGTGACCGCCCTGAACATCCCGCGCGAGACGCTGCTCCGTTTTCGGGACGGCAAGCCCCTCACCGCCGCGGAACAGGCCATGCTCCCGCGGGTCATCCCGGTCAGTCCGGCTCAGGAAAAATCCCTGTCCGAACAGGTGGCCATGCATCAGTCCATGCGGGCCATGCGGGAAGGCTCCGGTAATTCCAGCGCCACGAAAAAGGATGCTGACGAGCGCACCCGGAAATTCTTTCTGGTACAGTCCCTGTGGGATTCCATGATGGCCGGGCAGGCTCTCAAATGGCGCAAAGCGACAGGACAGCCCGTACTCATTCTGGCCGGAGCCGGGCACGTGGAGCAGGGCTGGGGCATCGAACACCGCCTGCGCACCCTTGAGCCGGGCGTGCGCTGCCTGCGCATCATGCCCGCCCGCGACAAGGGGGACTTGCAACCCGCTCCCGGAGCATCCGTGCCCGAAGCGGCCGCATTCTTCGCCTGCGCCGCCCGGAACAAGAGCCGCCTGGGTATGACCATCATCTTCGATGGTGAGAGCGCCCGCCTCGAAAGCGTCGAGCCCGGCTCCACCGCCGCGGAGGCAGGGCTCATGCCCGGCGATGTCATCCTGCGGGCAGGAGACAAGCCCTTCAAGGATGCTTCGGATTTGCATTTTGCGGCCATGGCCGCCGCCCGGAAGAATGTTCCGCTGGTTTTGACCGTCCGGCGCGCCGGAAAGACCGTGGAAGCCCGCCTGCCCCTGGGTTCCGGGAAGGAATGAGTCTCCCGACAGGCCGCATGGCCGGTTGACTGGCGGTGATGATCATCCAAGCAATCAGGCAGAAAACCACGTCCATAATGCTCAGATTCCTCGCTTCGGCAGGAACCGGCCCCGGAAAGACCGAAGAAAAACTCCAGAGTTTTGACAGAGCGCCCGGCGGCCTCCCGCAAAACACCCTCAGCACAGGAAGTCCCGATGCCTGAACTGCCGGAAGTGGAAACCATCGCCCGGGGCCTGGATGCTCAGGCCAGCGGCCAGCGTATCGTCAAGGCGCGCCTGATCACGCCGAAGGTCCTGCTCAGGGGAAAGCCGGAAATGCTGGAAGGCCGGAGCATCCGCCGCGTCGTGCGGCGGGCCAAGCTGCTCATGGTCATGCTGGACAACGAAGACGCCCTGATTTTTCACCTGAAAATGACCGGCCGGGTCTGGCTGGCCGCTGCGCGCCAGCCGTTGCCCAAGCACACCCATCTGGTATTGGAGCTGGAAAGCGGGGACCGCGTGATCTTCGAGGACCAGCGCCGTTTCGGCTATTTCGGTCTGTTCAGCCCGGCCGAGCTGGAAACGTGGGATTTCCATGTAAGCCTCGGTCCCGAGCCGCTCTCCATGAGCCCGGAGGAATTGGCCGCCCGGCTGAAAGGACGGCGGAGCGCCATCAAAAGCCTGCTTCTGAATCAGACCGTCGTGGCCGGTGTCGGCAACATCTACGCCGACGAGTCCCTGTTCGCGGCCCGAATCCATCCGGCCAGCACGGCTTCAGCCATTCCGGCAAAACGGCTGCTCCTGCTGTGCGCGGAACTGCAGCGCATCCTGCTGGCGGCCATCGAGGCGGGCGGCAGCACCTTCAGCGACTACCGCAATGCCTACGGAAAAAGCGGCATCTTTCAGGAATTCTTCCAGGTTTACGGAAAGAAGGGAAAATCCTGTCCGGCCTGCCGTCGTTCGCTGGTCACAGCCACCGTGGCCGGGCGTACATCCACTCACTGTTCCCGCTGCCAGCGCCGGTATCACGGCTGACGGCTTCGGGGTGCATGTCTTTTGAGCTGAATTTCGAAACTCAGTCCTTTTCCGGCTCCGGCACATCGCCTGCCGGGCAGATGCGCTGTTCCAGTTCCAAATCGTAACCGGAGTTTTCGCGCACGGTGCGGCGGCACAGGTCAATCAGTTCCAGCACATCCCGGCTGGTGGCTCCGCCCGTGTTGACGATGAACCCGGCGTGCTTTTCCGAAACCTGCGCGCCGCCCACGCGGGCGCCCTTCAATCCGGCCTCATCGATCAGCCGGGAAGCGAAGGCCCCTTCGGGGCGCTTGAACACGCTCCCGGCGGAGGGAAACTCCAGAGGCTGCTTCTCCTTGCGCCGGGCCAGAATTTCCTTGCGCCGGGCCAGAGCCGGAGCGCAGTCCGCCGGAGGCAGCTCCCAGGTTCCGGCCAGGATGACCTTGTCCCGCAGGGCATCGGCCCGGCGGTATCCGAATCCGCACTGTTCCGCGGGGATTTCGATGACGCGTCCGTTCTGGTCCAGAACCGTCACCGAGCGCAGATGATCGGAAATTTCCTGTCCGTAAGCCCCCGCGTTCATGAACAGCGCGCCGCCCAGAGTGCCGGGAATGCCCGACAGGCACTCCACCCCGCCCAGGCCCGCGCGCAGGGCCGCCAGCACCCACGCATCCATGACCTTGCCGCTTTCGGCGAAAACAAGGCCGTCCTCCCGGCGGAGAGCGGTCATGGAAGAGGTGGAGACGATGGGAAGATGGACCTCGCCGTCGGGAAACAGAGTATTGGCCCCGCCGCCGTGAATCCAGAAGGATGCGCGCCGGGCCCGCAGATCGCGTACCAGGGCAACCATTTCCTCCATGTTTTCAGGCGCATAAAAATCTCTGGCCGTGCCGCCGATGCGATACGTGCAGTAATCTTTCAAAGAGACGTTACGGAGATGTTTCATGACTGCAGCGGATAGCCGTCCGCCGCGGAGGGCGCAAGACGGGCGGCGGATGTTCCGGATTTTGTTGCGGCCGCCCGCGCTGACGCGGGGAATTGTTGACGCGGGGCCTCCCGGAGGACCATGGTGCGGCAGCACAACACACAGGAGCGTTTTCATGCAGCACCTCATCGATGTGAACATTCTGAAGATATTCGTCCCGGAAAGCGGTGTCCGTGAAGACCGGCGGATTTACGAAGTCATCATGGACGCGGCCAGAGCCCATGGTCTGGCTCAGATCGCGGTGTCGCGCGGCATGGCGGGCTCCGGCCCGGATACCCTGATATACGGAACTGGAGGCCGCCTTCCGGAGGCGCCGGTGATCGTGGAAATCGTGGACACGCCGCCGCGCATCGCCGCCTTTCTGCCCTTTGCGCGCGATCTGGCCGGAGACGGCTGCGTGACGGTGCAGGAAGGCCGGGCATCCTTTCTGCTGCCCCTTGCGGCGCAGGACATCATGACCCGGAACGTGGCCACCGTGGAGACGCATACGCCGCTGGAAGACGTGGTCCGGGTGCTGCTGCGCCGGAACATCAAGGCTGTGCCGGTCATGGACGGCTCCCGCGTGGCGGGCATCATTACCGGCGGGGACCTGCTCTCCCGTGGCGGGCTGCCCCTGCGTCTGGACATGCACGGGCGGCTGCCCGTGGAGTGCCGCTCCATCCTGGACCACACCCTTCTGGCCGAAAACATCATGACCACCCCGGTGCGCACCCTGCGTCCGCAAAGTCCCCTCCGTGAGGCTCTGGACATCATGACCGGCAGCCGCATCAAACGTCTGCCCGTAACCGGCGATGACGGCATTCTTCTGGGCATGGTCAGCCGCACGGACGTGCTGGCGGCCGTATCCCGGACATGGGCCGCGGCCGCGCGCCTGCATGTTCTGCCTCCGGGCATTCACGCCATTGCCCGCGATATTCTGCACACCGCCGTGCCCGCCTGCGGCCCGGACGACCTTCTGACGGAAATCCTGCCCCGCGTGGCCGCGTCTTCTTTCCGGCAGATCGTGGTGACCGGCGAAAGGAAAACCGTCCTGGGAGTCGTCCACGACTGGAACCTGCTGGAGCGCTGCAGCGGGCGGCCCGATCTGCTGAATTCCGTTCTGGCCGGTCTGACGAAGGGCGCTCCGGCTCCGGAGGGGTTCTCCGGCTGCGCCCGGGACGTCATGGAACGGGACTACCCCCGCGCGGCCCCGGAAACCCCTCTGGCGGAAGTCATCCGGATTCTGGTGGAGAGGAAGAGAACGCGCATCGTCATCGCAGATGAAAACGGCTGTCTGGCGGGCATGGTGGACCGGAACATGATCCTGCGCAAACTGGCGGAAAGGTGAAAACACTCACGGCTCTGGCGGCCTGGTGCCTCGCTGTCTGTCTGGGCGCCTATGCGTGGCTGCTGCGGCGGGCGGCGCTGGAGGCCGCCGACCTGGCGGTGAGGCAGGGCGTGGTCAAGGTGATGCTTTTCTACGCATCCCTTTCCTGTATCGCACTGGCCGTTTTTCTGGGACTGGGCAGGGACCGCCTGCGGCTTCTGGTTTTCGCGCCGGCCGTGATCGTGGCCGCGGCGGGATGGGAGATTCAGCGGATATGGCCGGACGCCTTCCCGTAACGGCCTCCGGCTCAGGTCAGTTCGGTGTTCCAGGCCATGAGCGGGGTCCGGGCCGCAGGTGAAACCAGGTCGGCACGCACTGCGGTCACGGCTCCGCACCAGGGAAAAAGCTCCAGACTGTTCACGTACCGCAGGCCGGGCAGGGGCTTCCAGGTCATGGGCGGTCCCGGCAGCACCGAGCGGGCCGTCATGTGGCCGGGATGAATGCTTCTGCGGATGAGTCCGCGCATTCCGGGCCATCCGAACCAGCGGGCCTGGGACAGGGCGGATTTGCGGCCGGAAAGCCTCACGGACAGGCTGTACAGGGAAAAGCGGTTCAGGAAGGTGATCAGCACTCCCTTGCGGCTCACTCTCGCGGCCTCGCGCAGCACCAGGGCCGGATCGTCCACGAACTCCAGCACGGTCATGAGGCTCGTGTAATCGAACTCCCGGTCATCAAAGGGCAGATGGCCTGCCTCGCCCAGATGCAGATGGGCCCGGTCCCCCATTTTCTCCCTGGCTCTGGACAGCATGTCCGGGCTTTTGTCCAAGCCGCTGACATCGAATCCGCAGGACCAGAAAAATTCCAGGAAAATTCCCGTTCCGCAGCCGATATCGAGGAGTTTCTGCCTCTGCCTGGGCCAGCACGCCAAGAGCCTCTGCAACAGTTCTTCCTGCCGCCGCAGGGCGAAGTTTCCCTTCGGGCTCTCGGCCCATTGGTCATACCGGCGCGCGCAGTCCGCATCCCAGAGCATCACATTTCCGTCACGGCCCCTTTCGCCGCCGACGAGGCCATCCGGGCGTAGCGGCGCAGAACCGGAGATTTGACATCCTTTACATAGGGCTTCCAGCCCGCGCGGCGGCGGGCCAGTTCGGCGTCGTCCACCAGAAGTTCGAGTTCCCGTGCGGGAATGTCGATGCGGATTCTGTCGCCTTCCCGGACCAGACCGATGACGCCGCCTTCGGCCGCCTCGGGGCTGATATGCCCGATGGCCGCGCCGCGGGTGCCGCCGCTGAAACGGCCGTCCGTCAGCAGGGCCACGTCCGCGCCAAGGCCCATTCCCGAAATGGCCGAGGTGGGCGTGAGCATCTCGCGCATGCCGGGGCCGCCTCTGGGACCTTCGTTGCGGATGACCACCACATCGCCCGCAGTGATTTTTCCGCCGAGAATGGCCTCCACGGCTTCCTCTTCACCCTCGAAAACCCGCGCGGTCCCGGTGCGGCGCATCATTTCCGGGGCCACGGCCGACTGTTTGACCACCGCGCCGTCCAGGGCGAGATTGCCCTTCAATATGGCGATGCCGCCTTCAGGAGAATAGGCTTCGGCCAGAGGACGGATCACGTCCGGACGCAGAATACGCGGACGCAGTTCCGTCAGGTTCTGTCCCAGAGTTCTGCCGGTCACGGTCTGCACATCGGTGTTCAGAAGTCCCCCCTCGGCCAGCTCCCGCATGACCGCCGGAATGCCCCCGGCCTCGTGCAGATCGGAGATATGATGCGGCCCGGCCGGGGAAAGGCGGCACAGGTTGGGCGTCCTGCGGCTCACCGCGTCGAAGATGTCCAGAGTCAGATCGAGCTCCGCCTCGCGGAAGATGGCCGGGAGATGGAGCACCGTATTGGTGGAACAGCCCAGAGCCATGTCCACGGTCACGCCGTTGGCCACGCTTTTTTCCGTGACGATATCCCGGGGCCGGATATTCTCCTTTACCAGATGCATGACCTGCATGCCGGCCTTCTTGGCCAGGCGGATACGCGCGCTTTCCGGAGCGGGGATGGTGCCGTTTCCGGGCAGGGCCAGGCCGAGAGCCTCGGCCAGACAGTTCATGGAGTTGGCCGTGAACATGCCCGCGCAGGAACCGCAGCCCGGACAGGCGGATTCTTCCATGCGCTCCAGATCTTCCTCGGTCATGTGCCGGTTTTTGACCTTGCCCACGCCTTCGAAAACCGTGATCAGGTCGACTTTCCGTCCCTCGAAGCGTCCGGCCAGCATGGGGCCGCCGCTGACCATGATGGACGGGATATTGAGGCGCAGCATGGCCATGAGCATGCCCGGCACGATCTTGTCGCAGTTGGGGATGAAAACCAGACCGTCAAAGGGTACGGCCGTGGCCGAAATTTCTATGGAATCGGCGATGAGCTCCCGGCTGGGCAAGCTCATCTTCATGCCCTCGTGGTTCATGGCCAGGCCGTCGCACACGCCGATGACCGGAAATTCCATGGGCGTTCCCCCGGCCATGCGCACGCCGTCCTTCACGGCCCGGGCGACAATATCCAGATGCATGTGCCCCGGAATGATCTCGTTGGCGGAGTTGACCACGCCGATGAGCGGCCGGGCCATTTCCTCCCTGGTCATGCCCAGGGCGAAGAGAAGGGAGCGGTGCGGGGCTTTTTCCAGCCCCTGGGTCATCTTGTGGCTTCGGTTCACGATAATTCCCCGGATGTTTAATTGCGAAGAGCGACAAAGGAACTGACCATGCCCACGGCCGCCAGAACGCCGAGCATGAGCAGAATGTGGATGTCCGGCAGAAAGGAGATGGTGATCCACAGCGGCGGGACATTCAGGATGTCTTTGATGGCGTGATGCGCGCCGAAAAGCAGAAGAAGGGCCAGCCCGGCGCCCAGTAATCCCTGAAAGGCCCCGCCCACCAGCAGGGGAAAACGGATGTACGCCCTGCTGGCGCCCACGAAACGCAGAATTTCCAGCTCCTCCCGCCGCGTCAGCAGGGCCAGCTTGATGGTGTTGCCGACCACCAGACCCACCACGAGCAGCAGAAACCCGGCCACCGGCCAGAAGGCCGCTCTGGCGAAGCCCGCCCAGGAGGAAAGCAGATCCACCTGCAAGGGGTTGAAGCTGACTTTTTGCACCTTGGGCATGGCCCGCAGTCGGGACACGAAGGTGGCCGTCCACTTTTTCTGGTCCTCGGCGGGCAGCCGGCACTGGATGAGGGCCGTGGGCGGAAGAGGGCTCCTGCCTTTCATCCATTCCAGATCAACCGTTTTCCGGAAGGATTCCTCCAGTACGCCGAGAGCCTGATCGGGCGTGTAGGTCCGCACGTTGGTCACGCTGTCCAGTCTGGACAGTCCGGCCCAGACTTCTTTCAATTCCGCCGGGGTGGCCTCGGAACTCCAGAAAACCTGAAACTGCACATTGCCGTGCCGCTCCCCGATCTGCAGATTCAGGTTATGAACCAGAAGGAGAAACGCCCCGCCCAGAAAACAGACCAGAACAATGGCCGCCATGGTCATGCACAGGGACCACGGCATGCGGAACAGATCCCGGATGCCCTGAAAAAGCAGACGGAAAAAAACGCTCATGTTGCTGCTCCGGCACGGCCGTCGTGCATTGTCCCATTCTCCAGAGTGACCACGCGGGCTTCGGGCATGCGTTCCATGATTTCCCGATTGTGCGTGGCGATCATGATGGATGTGCCGAATTTATGGAACTGCTGAAAAATGTCCATCATGCGAAAAGCCAGCTCCCGGTCCAGATTGCCTGTGGGTTCGTCGGCCAGAAGCAGTTTGGGCTTGACCACGATGGCCCTGGCCACGGCCACGCGCTGCTGTTCCCCGCCTGAAAGCTCCTCGCAGCGCACTCCGGCTTTCCGTTCCAGATGCATGCTGCGCAGCACCGCCCGCACCCGCTTGTCGATGATGTGCCGGGCGATGCCGCGCACTCTGAGTGGGAGTTCCACATTGGCGAAGACCGTCTGGTCCGGGAGTATCTTGAAGTCCTGAAAAACCACGCTCACGTCCCGGCGCAGCAGATGCTTGCGGCTTTCGGACAGTCTGTTCAGATCGTGCCCCGCCACATCGGCCTTGCCCCGCTGCACGGGCAGCGCGCCGTGCAGGATTCTCATGAAGGTGGTTTTTCCCGCTCCGGACGGGCCGCACAGAAAAACGAACTCTCCCTGTTTCATGGAGAAGTTCACATCCTTCAGGGCCATCTGCCGCCCGAAGGAATAGGACAGTCTTGAAATGGTGATCATGTTTTTTACAGAGCCGTCAGTAAATATCCGCAGCCGGAAAGAAGGCCGTGCTTCCGGCGCCCGCGCGGCGATGGACCGTCATCGTCCGGAGAAACGCTCGCGGCCGGCGGCCGAAGATGACGAAGACGTCCACCGTGTTCGCCTCTTTCAGTTCTTATGATTGCACCAGATGGCCCTTGTCCGCAATCAGACAATTTCTGGTTGTCTTGCGGCCGGAAAGGCGAGGCCTGCTCCTCCGTTTCTCCATGCCGTGGCGAAGCCCGCATCGCGGTTGCCGTTTCACCCTGTCCCCTTGAATGCGCGATCATATCAAGGGGCCGGGGAAAACTGAATTCCGGATTTTATTTGTCCGGAACAATCTGGTACAGGGTGCTGCACAGAATATGAAAGACTTCCCGGAAAACGGCCGGAAGGCGGAGCCCTGCTTCGACTTTTCGCGGAACCGGCGCCACGCCAAGGAAAAAACATGGTACAGACATCACGGGACGATGCGGGCAGGATCAGAGGTATGGGCGCGATACTTCATGAGGAGGGCGTTGCCTTCCGGGTGTGGGCCCCTCATGCGGACAGGGTTTTTGTCATGGGCGACTTCAACGGCTGGTCCAAAACGGACTCACCCATGGAAAACGAGGGGAGCGGCTACTGGTATGCGGACATAGCGGGGGCCAGGGCCGGACAGGAATACAAATTTCTCGTCCAGAACGGGGAGCTGGATCTCGAACGCATCGACCCCTACGCCCGCCAGGTCACCAATTCCGTGGGGAACGGCATTATCTACGATCCGGCCGGATTCGACTGGCAGGGAGACGACTTCGCCATTGCGGCCCACAATGAGCTCATCATCTACGAGATGCACATCGGCTCCTTTTTTACCACGGAGGATGGGCAGCCCGGAAGTTTCGACACCGCTCTGGAGAAGCTCGACCACCTGGTCCGGCTGGGAGCCAACGCCGTGCAGGTGATGCCTATCGCTGAATTCGCCGGGGATTACTCCTGGGGCTACAACCCGGCCCATATCTTTGCCGTGGAAAGCGCTTACGGCGGGCCGGACGGATTCAAGAACTTCGTGCGGGAGGCGCACCGCCGTGGCCTGGCCGTGATTCTCGATGTGGTCTACAATCATTTCGGCCCGAGCGATCTGGATCTGTGGCAGTTCGACGGCTGGCAGGAGAACGACAAGGGCGGCATCTATTTTTACAACGATCACCGCTCGGAAACTCCGTGGGGAGATACCCGCCCCGACTACGGGCGGCCCGAGGTGCGGCAGTTCATTCTGGACAACGCACTCATGTGGCTTGAGGAGTATCATATCGACGGACTGCGCTATGACATGATTCTCTACATCCGCAGCGTCCACGGCGGAGACGAGGAAATTCCCGAAGGCTGGAGCCTGATGCAGTGGATCAACCAGACCATCCACGAACGCTTTCCGGAGCGGATTCTCATCGCCGAGGATCTGCGGGACAACAGCGCCGTCACCGCCGATGTCGAACATGGCGGCGCCGGATTTCACAGCCAGTGGGACGCCCGGTTCGTGCATCCGATCCGGGAGGCGGTGATCGTGGCCGAGGACGCCCAGCGTTCCATGGAAGCGGTCAGCGGGGCCATCACCTTCGGATACGAAGGCGACGCCTTCCACCGGGTGGTGTACAGCGAGTCCCACGACGAGGTGGCTAACGGCAAGGCCCGGGTGCCACAGGAAGTGAGTCCGGACGATCCCACGGGCTGGTATGCGCAGAAGCGGTCCACGCTGGCCGCCGGTCTGGTCTTCACCGTGCCGGGTATCCCCATGCTTTTTCAGGGGCAGGAGTTCCTGCAGGGTGAATGGTTCCGCGACGACGTGCCGCTGGATTGGGATCTGAAGGAGGACTTCCACGGCCTGGTCCGTCTGTACCGCGATCTGGCCCGCCTCCGTCTGAACCGCGGCGGCGTGACCAGAGGGCTCTGCGGCCAGCACGTGCGGGTGTTTCACCTGAACGAGGACGAGAAGGTGATCGCTTTCCAGCGCTGGGACGAACACGGCCCCGGAGATGACGTCGTGGTGGTGGCCAACTTCGGCAACGCGTTCAAGGGGGAGTACGTCATCGGCCTGCCCGGCGAGGGAATCTGGCGTCTGCGCTGCAACAGCGACGCCGTGGTCTACAGCGACGACTTCGGCGACAGCCCCGCCGGAGATATTGACGCGCGGGAGGGGGAATTCGACGGCCTGCCCGCCTGCGGGAAATTGTCCATCGGCCCCTACACGGTGTTGATATACAGTCAGGACAGGCCGGAATAGACGTTCATCGATACCCCGTTGTGGCGGAACAGAATCTTACAGTTCCGCCACGATCCGTCCCGTTTCCCGGGCCTCGTAGCCGGGCAGGGACGCCAGATCCTCCCGCAGTTTGCGCGTTTGCAGGGTGTCCAGCAGGGCTGCCGCTTCGGGCAGGGCTTGCAGGTCCTTGGGTACGACCAGATCGCAGCGCACGGTTTCCAGCGGGATGAAGTCCAGGCCGTAGAATGCGGCGATGGCCCGAAATCCAAGCCCCACGTCGGCCTTGCCGAACAGGATGTGCAGGGCGCTTTCATGGTGGGTGCGGGCCTCCTGCCCGTAGCCGCTGATATCCTCCCCGCGCAGACCGTGCCGGAGCAGATACTCGTCCAGCAGACTGCGCAGGGCCGCGCCCGGTTCGCGGTTCACGAGCCGCGCCCGGCCGCTGGCCAGATCGGATATGGCCCGGAGCTTCAAGGGGTTGCCCGGCGCGACCATCAATCCTTCCTCGATATGTGAAAAAGCCACCACCGTGGCGGGCGTGCCCTCCAGCAGACTCCTGGCCAGCAGAAGGTTGCCGGGGCCGTGGGCCGTGTCGTGCATGTGCGTGCCCGCGAAATGGGCCTGCCCGGCGGCAAGTCTGGTCAGGGCGTCGCGGCTGGAGGCGAAGAAACAGTGCGCCCGGACCTGGGGAGCATGGCGCATGGTGTGCGTGCCCAGAATGGAAAAGGCCGGGTCGCAGCCGAAGATGATGAGGGTCTGGTCCAGGGTGCCCGCCGGGCTGAGCAGGCGGGCCGGGCCTCCTCCGGCGGCCATGACGCCGTCGGCCGGCTCGAAACCGTTCAGAAAAAGCTGCCTGCCCGTGAGCGGATAGGCCATGACCCGGCCGCGCATACGGGCCAGAGCCACGCGCGTGGGGCCCTTTTCCGCCTGGCCGATCAGGGTGGCGTCCGCTTCCGCGCCTAACTCCTCCGTGAACAGGTCTTCCACCGTGCAACCCAGGCATTTGGCCAGCTTGAGGGCCAGAGCCGTGTTGGGCGTGTATTTCTCCGTTTCGATATCGTAGATGGCCTGGCGTTTGACGCCGGTCAGTTCCGCCAGATGAGCCTGGGACAGGCCCCTGTCCTGACGGATGGTCTTCAGGTTGCAGATCAGCTTGATGTCGGCGCTCACGTTTCGCCTCCCTTTCGCCCGGCCGGAAAAATCTCCGGACAGCATTGGCAGGGCCTGCGGGTTTCGGATGGTCCGGGCTTCCTCATTGTCTTGGCGGGAATGACGTGTATAAAATGAAAAGCGGATTTCATTAAAGTCTTTTCCGCTTTGCGGGATTCGGGGTCACGTCGTCGTATGGGTGCCAGCGGACCGTTTATGACACAGCTTCCTGTTCCGGGAATCGAAGCCGAGGGCAAGCCTTTTTCAGCAGCCGGGCCCGGCGGTTTCGTCTTCGTCCGGCCGGAAGACTGCTCCAGTCCGGGAGGAAATGACGGCCGGCTGGTTTTTCCGGCGGGAAATTTTACCCTGGTCCGGATTTTATGCATCATTTTGTCTCTGCTTGTGCATCTTGCTTTGATCGCCATGCCATACCCGCCGTCTGCACCCCGTTTTCAGGCCGTCATGGAATTTTCTCTGGTGGCGGGCCCGGCCGGACCGAAGCCCGCAAGGCAGACTCCGGAACAAGGCGGAACCGGCGGCAGTGCGCCTGCGCCGGAAATCGGACGGAAAGCCCCGGCTCAACCTCCCACAGTGAAGCAGGCGGTGGGGAAACCCGCTCCACAGCGGAGCCGGACAGCCGCTCCCAGCCGGGAAACCAATCAGGACCGGCAAAGAAGTAAGCCTCTCACGCCGGC
>JAUMXF010000121.1 GCA_030529235.1 Pseudomonadota bacterium | reverse complement strand
GACAGACATCGGCAAGCTGGCCATGGCTCTTGTGGATGCTGCGACCATAGTAATCGGCACTCCCACAGTCCATATTGGTCCGCACCCGAATGTATTTTCAGTCACCCATCTGGCGAATATATTGCGCCCGAAGGCGAAATACGCGGCGATCATAGGTTCTTATGGATGGGGTACGAAGGTTGTGGAGCAGATTTCCGGATTGATTCCGAATCTGAAAGTGGAAGTCCTCGGCACGGTGTTGTGCAAGGGAGCGCCCAGAGAGGACGCCTTTGCCGAGCTGGACGCCCTCGCAAACACAATTGCCGGGAAGCATTCCGCGATCCGGCAGGCATGAAACGCCGGCCGCGGCGGGCAGTGAGCGGCCGCCGCTGAACCGAGAAGGCAGGAGAACCGTATGGCCAGCATGATGCAGGAATTCACCAAAGGCTTGTGGAAGGAGCTGCCGCCTTTTCGGCTGGTGCTGGGGCTGTGTCCGGTCCTGGCGGTGACCAATACGGCGGAAAACGGCCTGGGCATGGGCGCTGCGGTCATTTTCGTGCTCACCCTGAGCAACGTCATCATCTCTCTGGTGCGCAATCTCATCCCCAAGAAGGTGCGTATCGCCTGTTTCATCGCCATTGCCGCATCTCTTGTGGTCACGGTGGAAATGCTCATGCAGGCTTTCACCTACGGGCTGTACCAGCAGCTCGGCATTTTCGTGCCGCTCATCGTGGTCAACTGCATCATTCTGGGCCGGGCCGAGGCCTTCGCGGCCAAGAACCCGCCGCATCTGGCCCTGGCCGACGGTCTGGGCATGGGCATCGGCTTCACCGTCTCCCTGACTTTTCTGGGCGGCATCCGAGAGGCTCTGGGTGCCGGAACCCTGTTCGGAAAGGAGCTTTTCGGCCCCGGTTTCCAGCCGTTCACCTTCATGGTGGAAGCTCCGGGGGCTTTTGTCTGTCTGGGGCTCATTCTGGCCGGAATGAATTTTCTGAACGCTTGGCAGGCTGGGCGCAAGGGTCTGGATGTCGATCCCCATTTCGACGCGGGGTGCGCCGGATGCACGGCCTGCAAGGGACTGGAGAAGATCGTGCAGCAAAAGAAGCTGGAGCGGCTGAGTCCGGCTCCCGGCGCGGCGCAGGAGTAGCGTATGAGTACTTTTCTGCTTTTCATCTCGGCCATCTTTGTGAACAACATTGTTCTGGCCCAGTATCTCGGCAACTGCCCCTATCTGGGCTGCTCCAAGGAAAAAAGCGTGTCCATCGGCATGGGTATGGCCGTCATTTTCGTGACCATCATGGCCACCATCTTCACCTTTCTCATCCAGAAGCATGTGCTTGTCCCGTTCAAACTGGGCTATCTGCAGACCATTGTCTTCATTCTGGTCATCGCGGCTCTGGTGCAGTTCGTGGAGATGTTTCTGAAAAAGGCTGTGCCGCCGCTTTACAAGTCGCTGGGCATTTTTCTGCCCCTTATCACCACTAACTGCGCGGTGCTGGGCGTGGCCATTCTGGTGCAGCGAAAGGAATACGATTTCCTGACTTCCGTGCTCTACGCCGTGGCCGCCGGAACCGGCTTCATGCTGGCCCTGGTAGTGCTGGCGGGCATCCGGGAGCGTTTCGAGATCACGCGGATTCCACGGGCCATGCGCGGAGTGCCCATCGGACTGGTCATGGCCGGAATCATGTCTCTGGCCTTTATGGCCTTTAAGGGCATGATCGCCTGAGCGGCCGTTTGACGCCTGATTTTCCATGTTTTCATCCTCAGGAACAGCCTTATGATTACCGTTTCCGTTCTGACCCTGTTCGCCTTGGGTTTTGTCTCCGCCGCCATTTTGGCCATCGCCTCCAAAGTGCTGCATGTGGAGGAAGACCCGCGCATCGAGGTCGTCACCGAAGCTCTGCCCGGAGCCAACTGCGGCGGGTGCGGCTTTGCCGGATGCGAGGCTTACGCCATCGCTGTCATCAATGATCCGGACATGGCTCCCGACAAGTGCTGTGCGGGCGGCCCCGATGTGGCCATCCGCGTGGCCGAGCTGACAGGCAAGGCCGCCGGCGATTCCGAGCCCCGGGTCATGTTCCGGCGGTGCATGAAAGTCGAAGGCCAGGTGGCCAGAAAGTACGACTACGCGGGCGTCATGACCTGCGCTGCGGCCAAAATGCTGGGCGGCGGCCCGGACGCCTGTTCCTACTCCTGCATGGGCTTTGGTGACTGCGCCCGGGCCTGCCCCTTTGACGCCATGTGGCTGGAAGACGGCATGGTCCGCATTTCCCCGTCCAAATGCACCAGCTGCGGCACCTGCGCCAGGGTATGCCCCAACGGCATTCTGGAGCTCATTCCCCGGCAGGCCCGGGTCATGGTCTTCTGTTCATCCCGGGACAAGGGCAAGGCCGTGCGGGACGTGTGCGGAGTGGGCTGCATCAGCTGCGGGGCGTGCATCAAGAAATGTCCGGCCCAGTGCATCCGCCTGGAAGACGACCGCATCGTCATCGACCACAAGGCCTGCCTGGATTACGGCCCGTCCTGCGAGGAAGTCTGCGTGGAGAAATGCCCCCGGAAGATCCTGCGCTGCCTGAACCCGGAACAGATCGCCGATGCGCCGGAAACGGAGCCTGCCGGCTATCCCGAGGAATCTCATGTGGCGGAGCTGCGCGCCGGGGAATAGGGTCGTGCGATCCCGGGAGAAATCCATGAAGTTCGGCCGCGCGACTGAAATACGTAATATCCGCCAAACGGTACGGAGAGAGCTCATGATCCCTGCATTGCAGTCAGACCGACGGACTTTTCTGAAGCACCTTGCCATGCTGGCCGCCGGAGCGGCTCTGGCTCCGGTTGTGCGGGTTGTCCCCGCCGCGGCCGGTTCCGGACGAATCCGGGTTCAGGAAGAGCGCATGCTCATGGGAACATTCGTGGGGCTGACGGTGCTGACCCCATCCCGGATGCAGGGTGAGGAGGCCGTGGGCCGGGCCTTCGCGGAGATGGAGAGTCAGATCCGCATATTCGACCGTTTCGACGCGTCCACGCCTCTCTCCATTTTGAACAGGGAAGGGCGGCTTTGCGATGCGCCCGAAGAGCTTTTGAGCGTTCTGGATTTCAGTGACGGGCTGTTTATGCGAAGCGGCGGGCTGTTCGACGTCACCGTCGCTCCGGTGGTCAATCTGCTGGCCCGTACGCATGGCGCGCCGGACAAGAAGGAGCTGCGCGAGACTCTGGCTCTGGTGGACGCCGGTAGAATGTCCCGCCGGGACGGGGATATCCGCTTCGGCGCGCGAGGCATGGCCGTCACGCTCGATGGCGTGGCCAAAGGGCATATCGCCGACCGCGCCGCCGCCGCTTTGGAAAGGATGGGCATTGATACATATCTGGTGGACGCGGGCGGGGATATCCGCGTGCAGGGCGCGCCGGAAGGCCGTCCGTGGCGCATCGCCATCCAGGATCCGGACAAGGGCGGCAACTATCCGGCGGTCATCGAACTGCGCTCGGGAGCCGTAGCCACTTCCGGTGGCTATGAGTCCGGCTTTGACGCGGCCGGCACTTCACATCATCTGATCAATCCGGACACGGGCGCGTCGCCCGCATATGTGCGGTCCGTCAGCGTCCAGGCCCCCACAGTCATGCAGGCCGACGGGCTGGCCACGGCCCTGAGTCTCATGCATCCGCGCGAAGCCTTGCGCCTGACGGACTCCTTGCCCGGCCACAGTTGTCTGCTGGTCACATCCAGCGGCGCCCGGCTGGCTTCGGGCAACTGGGGAAGGCTGCTGTAGGGCAGGTGGAGAGAAAAATTCCCGGCAACTCTTCCCTATTGGTTCTGCGGTATTTCCGAATACATCTGAAAATCTCCGGCCAGACGCATGTTCCGGCGATCCTGCCCGATGCGGCTGCTTCTCTGCCTGTGGGCCACTGACAGTCCGGGCATGTGGCTGCGGAAGGCACTGGCCATGATTTTGCCTCCATTGACGATTTCGGCCGCTTCCTATCCCTGTCGGATTTGATTTCGCCGCGCGTTCTTTTTCGACTGTCTCCAGAAATGCCATACCGCTTCCATTTGTGATGATGCGTGCTTCGCATCGTGGATTTACCATGAGCATTGTTTTTTCCGAGACTCTGTGTCAGCAATGCCCATCACACGACGGCGCATGTCGTTTATACGGAGAGGAGAGAAAGAGGAAATGAAGAAGATACTTGTTCTGCTGCTGCTTCTTGTACTGCTCGGGTTTGGAGCCATCTTCGTGTCCGGCAACATGGTCCGGGACGGTTATATGGATGCCTTGCGTGATTGCAGTCAGGGACCGTTCACATTTGCCAATATCCGGTACGAACGGGGGTTGTTTGTTTCCAGGGCTGCAACTCGCATGGTTTTGGCCGACCCGAAAAAGGCGGAGGGGGAGGAATTCGCCTTGGTCATGGAGCACATATTCCGCCATGGTCCGCTGCCGCTGGAGACCGGCGAGGAGCTGCGTCCGGCTCTGGCGCAGGTGGAGACATTTCTGGCCAGTGCTGCGGACCAGCCGGAAACTTTCCGCAAAATTTTGGCCGAGGCCCCGGCGTTGGGACAGATCCGGATCAAGGCCTGGAGAGGCTTGCTGGGGGCAGTTGACGTCGTGACGCAGATGCCGGCCGTTGCCGTTTCCGACGCGGAAAGCGGGACTTCGTTCGAAATGGAAGCCAGCTCCATACATTTTCTGCACGATCGGCAGAAGGGAACCCTCACTGGAAATCTGAATTTTCCCGGATTGCGGGTGCAGGACGAGCATGGAAAAAGTGCCTTGAGTGGTCTGAGCTGCACATTTGACATGCAGGAGGGGCTGCCTTGGGTGTATGTGGGTAACTCGACCCTGAAGCTGGCCCATCTTGAGGTCGCCAGAGAAGAGAAACCATCCGTCACCTTGAGTGGCCTGCATATGACATCCGAGAGCGGCATCAAGTTCAGCCGGTTGTTCAATGCTCAGAATGCGACCCTCGACAGCCTGATGGTCGGGGAAAAGACATACGGGCCCTTTTTTATGGACGTGGCGGTACGCAACCTGGATGCTCAGGCCGTGAGCGATCTGAACAAGCGTCTGCGTGACATGTCCGAACAGAAGGAAATCACGGTGGAAGCGGCTCAGCAGATGAGTGCCTTCGCACAGGATTTTCTCACCAAGATATTGGCCGCCGGTCCGGAATTCCAGATTTCCCGCCTCAGCCTGCAAACGGATGAAGGCAATGTGGAGGGGCATCTCGATATCCGGCTGGAGGGTTCCGCCGCTCACATAGTCATGACGCCTCACTGGCTGCTGCAACGGCTGGAGGCCCGGGGCGAGATTTCCGCACAGAACAGCCTGGTCCGGCATATTGTGGCGCGGAGTCTCGGTGGCGGCATGTCCGAAGAGGAAAACGCGACGCTGATCGACCAGGCCTATGACGCTCAGTTTGGGCCGCTGCTGAGAGAGAATTTCATCGTCAATGACGGCGAGCGGATCAAAAGCAGGGTGGTCCTGAATCAGGGACGGCTGACCGTGAACGGAAAGGCCATACCGCTTTCCTGATCCGGTTGCACGCCGATTGGGTTACTCCGTAGCTTTACGGCGTGGATTTTTTCGGAAATCCGCGCCGTTTGCTTTTGTTCTGGCCGGGCCGCCCGCTGAGGAGCTGCAAACAGGGTATGGCGGGGGAACGGCAGCGGTTCGGGCATGACCGGGGACTACCGATGGCCAGCGAACACAAAA
>JAUMXF010000120.1 GCA_030529235.1 Pseudomonadota bacterium | reverse complement strand
AGACGAGGTGCCATCATGGCCGCATCGGAAGTGTATTTCTGGAACCTGCGCGCCTCGCGCAAGGCTCCGTACGAAGTCAAGGTCAAGCGGCTGCTCAAGCAGGCCGCGCTGGGCGCGAAGCTGCAAAGCGGCGACCTGACCGCCGTCAAACTGCATTTCGGCGAGGCCGGAGGCACGGCCCACATCCAGCCGCTGCAACTTGTCCCCCTGCTGACTTTTATCCGCAAATGCGGAGCCAGACCCTTTCTGACGGACACCAACACCCTGTATGTGGGCCAGCGCGGCGAGTCGGCCTCCCACGGGCTTCAGGCCGCCAGACACGGCTTTGATCCCAACGTGCTGGGTGCGCCGGTCATCATCGCCGACGGCCTTAAAAGCGGCAACGAACGGGCCGTGCCTTTCGCAGGCAAACATTTCGACACGTTCTATCTGGCCGGGGACATTGTGGACGCGGACATGCTCGTCACCGTCAGCCATTTCAAGGGTCATGAACTGGCGGGCTTCGGCGGAGCCATCAAGAACGCGGGCATGGGCTGTGCCACGCGCAAGGGCAAGATGCAGCAGCACTGCGGTCTGGGGCCGGAAATTCATCCGGATCACTGTGTGGGCTGCGGCCAGTGCGTGGCCGTGTGCGCCCACAACGCCCTGAGCTTGGGTGAAAACGGCAGAATCCAGATCGAGCGGGACAACTGCGCGGGTTGCGCGGCCTGGTTTCTGGTCTGCAAGACCAAGGGGCTGGAGGTGGACTGGCGGGTGGACGTGAATACCTTTCTGGAACGCATGGCCGAATACGCGGCCGCGGCCCTGTTGTCCCGTTCCCGGCCCAGCCTGCATCTGTCCTTTGTGCAGCAGGTCGGGCCGGGCTGCGACTGCATGGGCTATTCCGACGCGCCCATCTGTCCGGATCTGGGGCTTCTGGCCTCCTGGGACCCGGTGGCCCTGGACCAGGCCTGTCTGGACATGGTCAATGCGGCCCAGCCGCTTTATCCCAGCGCCCTGCCTGCGGGTCTTGCGCCGGGGCAGGACAAATTCGAGGCCATTCACGGTCATGTGCGCGGCCGCTATCTTCTGGACTACGCCGAAGAGCTCGGATTGGGCCGCAGAGAATACACGTTGCGGGCGGTCTGAGCGTCCGTCCGCGGCGGGGCGGTTTTTGGGGCTGGACAAGAAGATGGGCCGGATTATATGCATCCAGTCCTTGAACACAACAGGATTTCCATATCTGGAGGATTACATAATGGCGCACAAGAAAATCGAACGGAAAAAGGAACTGGACCGCCGCCGCAAACGCCGTCAGGAAAGGCTGAAGGAACGCATCCGGGAAGCCAGGGCGGCCGGCAAAAACAAGTAGGTTCGGTTTCGGGAGGTTATCATGCCTATCTATGAATATACCTGCGAAGATTGCCATCAGATCTTCGAGGAATGGCAGAAGGACTTTCAGGACAGGGCGAAAACCTGTCCCGTGTGCGGCGGGGCCGCTCACCGGCTCATCTCCAGCACTTCTTTCGTCCTGAAGGGCGGCGGCTGGTATGCCTCGGGGTACACCAAGGAGACCGGAGGCAACGGCAAGAAGGAATCCTCGTCCGCAACGGACTCGTCCCAGACAACGGCGTCCTGACGAAGGCAGCTTCGGCTGCCTTTTTCATTTCGGGCCTCACTCTTTTCCCGCGCATCAGCCGCAAGGCCGTACACCATCATGATCGAACGCTACACACGCAAGGAAATGGGGCAGCTCTGGACTTTGGAGCGGAAATTCCGGGTCTGGCTGGAAGTGGAACTGGCTATCTGCGAAGCCTGGCACGCCATGGGCGTCATTCCGGCTGCGGACATGCAGGTCATCCGCGAGAAGGCCGATTTCGAACTGGAGCGGATTCTCACTCTGGAGGAAACCACCAGACACGACGTCATCGCCTTTTTGACGGCGGTGGAGGAGAAGGTCGGGCCTTCGGCGCGGTACATTCACCTCGGGTGCACTTCTTCGGATATCGTGGACACGGCCAACGCCGTGCTTCTGACCCGCGCCGGACGCATCATTCTCTCGGGTCTGGACGCCCTGCTGGACACTCTGGAAACCATGGCCCGGACCCATGCCGGGCGTCTGTGCATGGGGCGCACTCACGGCATT
Source organism: Pseudomonadota bacterium (assembly GCA_030529235.1). Taxonomy (GTDB): domain Bacteria; phylum Desulfobacterota; class Desulfovibrionia; order Desulfovibrionales; family Desulfomicrobiaceae; genus Desulfomicrobium. The sequence continues at coordinate 3,573 of JAUMXF010000120.1, read as the reverse complement.
CACGCCGAGCCCACCAGCTTCGGCCTGAAAATGGCCGGTTTCCACGCCGAGTTCCAGCGTCACCGCCGCCGCTTTACCGAGGCCGTGGAGAATATCCGCGTGGGCAAGATTTCAGGCGCCGTGGGCACCTATGCCCAGCTCGAACCCGAACTGGAAAAGCGCGCTCTGGACATTCTGGGGCTTGAAGTGGAGCCCGCCTCCACCCAGGTCATCCCGCGCGACCGTTACGCCCAGTACTTCACCGCCCTGGCCCTCGTGGCCGGGGGCGTGGAGCGCCTGTGCGTGGAACTGCGGCATCTGCAGCGCACCGAAGTGCTGGAGGTGGAGGAAGGCTTCGCTCAGGGGCAGAAAGGCTCCTCGGCCATGCCGCACAAGAAGAACCCCATTTCCGCCGAAAATCTGACCGGTCTGTCCCGGCTGGTCCGCTCCAACGCTCTGGCGGCCATGGAAAACATGGCCCTGTGGCATGAACGCGACATCAGCCATTCCTCGGTGGAGCGGGTCATCATGCCGGACTCCACCATTCTCGTGGACTACATGCTGCACCGCCTGAACAATCTGCTGAAGGGGCTGCGCGTCATCCCCGAAAACATGGAGAGAAATCTCATGGGCTCCCACGGCCTGTTCTTTTCCCAGAGGGTTCTTCTGGCCCTGGTGGAAGCGGGACTGGCGCGCCAGGAAGCCTATGTGATGGTGCAGAAGGTGGCCATGCGCTGCTGGCGGGAGCGGACGTCCTTTGAAGACGCCGTGCGTGCCGATGCGGACATCGCCGCCCGGCTGGACACGGCCCGGCTGGATAAGGCCTTTGACCTGAACTACTACCTGCGCCACGAACGGACCATTCTGGACCGCGTGTTCGCTTCCGGGGAAAGCATATGACCGACATGAAAAAGCGTCTGGCCCGCCTGCTGGTCGAAAAATCCTACCTCGAGGGAGATTTCACGCTGACCTCCGGCCAGAAGAGCGATTATTACTTCGACTGCAAACACACGGCCCTGCATCCGGAAGGCTCCTGGCTGCTGGGACGGCTTTTTCTGGATATGATCCGTGAACAGGGCGGCGTCCAGGGCGTGGGCGGCATGACCCTGGGCGCGGACCCGCTGGTCTCGGCCGTGACCGTGGTCTCGCATCTGGAGGACTATCCCCTGCCCGGATTTATCATCCGCAAGGCTCCCAAGGGGCATGGCACCAACCAGTATCTGGAGGGCCTGAACAATTTCGCGCCGGGGCAGAACGTGTGCCTGCTGGAGGATGTCATCACCACCGGCGGGACCCTGCTCAAGGCCGTAGAGCGGGTGCGGGAGCAGAGTCTGAACATCGTGGCCGTGCTGGGCGTGCTGGACCGGGAACAGGGCGGCCGCGAAAATCTGGCCGGGGCCGGTTTCGAGCTGCGGACCATATTCACCCGCCGGGAACTGCTGGAAACCGCCCGGAGCTGACCGCATGCGCCGGGTGCTGCTTTTTTTTCTGCTGCTGATGGGTACCGCCCACGCCGGGGACGGCTGGAAAGCCTCCCTGGCCCCGCATTTCCGCCTGCCCGCTCTGTTTCTGGCCGTGGACAAGGAAAGCCAGCGGACCTACTTCGTGCGCCCCGCGGACGATGCTCTGGACAGGGAGGAGCTTGTCTGCACCACGGGCCGCAGGGACGGCGACAAACAGAAGGAAGGCGACCTGAAAACCCCGGAGGGGGTGTACTTCATCGGTGACAGGATCAAAAAGAAGCTGGATTATACTCTCTACGGCAATACGGCCTTCGCCCTGAATTATCCGAACCCCATGGACCGGCTGCGGGGCAAGACCGGCTACGGTATCTGGATTCACGGCCGCGGCACGCCCATCACCCCCAAGCTGACCAGAGGCTGCGTGGCCTTGCAGAACCCCCGCGTGGACACTCTGCACGAGCACATCACTCCGCATCTGACGCCGGTGGTCATCGCCCAGACCCTGGACTGGGGCAATGCTTCCTCCATGTCCATTTCGGAGGTGGCACGCGGAACATGGTCATGGATCGGCGCCAGGGAACGCCGGGATCCGGCTTTCTTCGAGTTCTACAACTCCACGCTGTACGAAAAATCTTCGGGCGCGCCTTTTACGGACTTTGTCCGGGAGGTGCAGGAAGAATCGGCCAGGCATCCTTGGGTGGATATCCGCGTGGAGAATCTGCATGTGTTGGAGGGGCCCGGCTACATGGTCAGCTCCTTCATCCAGCACGACTTTCCCCATGCCGGGAAGAGCGGCCACCGCAGGCTGTACTGGACCGGAGACGGCGGAGTCTGGAGAATAGCGGGTGAAGAGTGGGTCGAACTGGGAGCCGAGGACCGCGAGGACTACGCCCGGCTCGTGGACAGGGAAATCCGGGCCCTGCTTCTGCACGGCGAGGCGCTCTGGACTGGCGGCGACCGCGCCGCCCTGGCCGAGATTTATGCGTCCCAGTGCGAAATCCCGTTCAGCCTGAACGCGAGTAACCCTTTTTCCGGCGAGCCCGTCATCACCATCGCCGAAGATGGAGTGCGGGCTGTCCTGTCCCGCCCCGGGAGCACCACCCATACCTTTCTGTTCCGGCCCGGCCCTTTTGACACCTGGCTCATCGCGGGTCACGAAGGCTGATGGGCTTCAGGGCCGTTCACGAGTGAGTGCGTCCCGGCTAAAGATTTTGCCGTGAAATGTGAGGCGGCGGGCTTTGCCTGCTGTATGCGTATTTCAAAGCGAAAATATTCTGATACCTTGGAAAGCCCTGCTGTCAGGATTTTTGCTCAGCCAGCACCGTTGTCCGAAACTGAAAATGATCTTGCCCGGATCGTTTGTTCCGCCTCTCTTGCCCACGATTCCCCGCCAGGTTTATGCGGATTCGCGCTGCATCGCCCGGTGCTTTCGCCTTGCAACATACCGCATGTGAATTGTATTTCAGGTATCGAATGCTCTGCGGGATGCGCTGATTTGAGTGTGAACGCACCATGCGGAGCGAGAATTGGCTTGGCACCCTGTCGTTGACTCGTTTGGTATAATTTTCATACTGTCCGTCATGAAATTTGAATTCGACCCGGCCAAAAGCGTCCTGAATAAAGGTAAGCACGGTGTTGACTTCAATGAAGCTCAAGCCCTGTGGGACGATGAAAATCTGCTTGTCCTGCCGCTGCGCTTCGAGGATGAACAGCGCATTGCCTGCATCGGGCGCATGGGCGGCAAACACTGGACAGCTATCGCCACATGCCGGGGACGGGTGACCAGAATCATCTCCGTGCGGAGAGCGCGGAGCAACGAGGTAATGTGGTATGAAAGCGAAGGAATTTGACGAATATTTCGATAATGGCGGCGATATCGGGACTTTCGTGGACATGGACAAGGCGTCGAGGCCCAACAGGGTCAAGCGTGTGAACGTGGATTTTCCCTTGTGGATGATAGAAGCCCTGGACCGGGAGGCCAGACATCTGGGAGTCACGAGACAGGCTCTGGTCAAAGTCTGGCTGGCAAACTGTCTGGCGAAAGATTCCCGCGAACGCGGCCTGTGATCCCGATTGACTGCTGCTTGCAGAATATGATGCCGGGCCGGAGCGCGTTCACCTGAATCCGCTC
>JAUMXF010000119.1 GCA_030529235.1 Pseudomonadota bacterium | reverse complement strand
CTGCCCTGACCTACGGTGCCGACGCCGTATATCTGGGCGGAGAGGGGCTCAATCTGCGGGCCAAATCCGGCGGTTTTTCCTTTCCGGAACTGCGCCGGGCCGTGATCAGGGCTCATGGCCGACAGGCAAAGGTGTATTTCACGCTCAATCTTCTGGCCTGGGAAGAGCATCTGGCCCCGGCCGAGGAATATCTGGAACAGGCGGCCCACTCCGGTGTGGACGGCATCATCATCGCCGACCCGGGCATTCTGGACATGGCCCGGCGGCGCGTTCCGCATATTCCCGTGCATCTGTCCACCCAGGCCAATACTTCCAACTCCGCCGCCGCCCGGTTCTGGCGGGATCAGGGCGTACGCCGTGTCAACCTGGCCCGCGAACTGGGTGCCGGCCGCATCCGCGCCATCTCCGAAAGCGTGAGCGATCTGGAACTCGAAGTTTTTGTGCATGGAGCCATGTGCATGGCCATATCCGGACGCTGTCTGCTTTCGGCGCACATGAACTCCCGTCCGGCGAACCAGGGTCTGTGCACCCATCCTTGCCGCTTCGACTACAGGATCACCGGCGTGCGGCTGGAGGAAAAACTGCGCCCCGGCCAAACCTCGTGGGAAATGTTCGAGGATGGAGCCTACACCCGGATCATGGGTGCGGAAGACTTGTGTCTGGCCCCCTACCTGCGCTGGTTCCGGCAGACGGGCATACACAGCCTGAAGATCGAGGGGCGCATGAAAACCGCGTCCTATCTGGCCCAGGTCACGGATGTTTACCGTACAGCCCTGAATGATCTGGATGCGCGCACCTTCCGGCCCCGGCTCTATCTGGAGGAATTACAGCAGACGGCCACCCGGACCCTGAGCACGGGCTTTTTCACGCCCCGGCCCGTCACCCTGAAGGCCGTTTTGCCAGCCAACCGTAAAAAATACGTCGTGGCCCGGCTGGTGGAGCCTCTCGGCTCCGGCCTGTGGAGCGTGGACATCAAGCATCGCTTCACGGCCCGTCAGCCTCTGGAAATCATCCTGCCCGGCCTGTGCCGCCCCGTGCTTTCCGGCGCGGACTACGGCGTGGAAAAAGAAAACGGATCAGAAGTGGAGGCGGTTCACGGCGGCCTGCGCCTTATGCTGCGCTGCGATCATCCGGAGCTTGCTCCCGGCCTTTTCCTGCGAACCTGTCTTCCGGAACAGGAAGGCGGGGTCTGAGGACCGTTTCCTTATCGGCAACAATCGCCTCCATCAGAAATACCGCCGGGCACGTTTCATCTGCGGCCGAATTCTCTGGAATACGAATCCCGATCGACTGCCGGGCCCGCCGGATATTTTTCCGCTCCGCGCGTTTCTCATCCCGCCGGAAACGACTGACCTTCATCCGACATGTCCGGCAATTATGATCCGAACTTTGACGGAAGTCTGAAAAATCACTATGAGCTGGGCAACTTATGTGTTTCTGACCCCATATAGCCGGGCACGGCCGATTCGTCAGGCAATGGCTCTGTCTCAGCCGCAAGGAGGATCGACATGATTATCAAGGACTGGATGACCAAGGACGTGATCACGGTGGATCCGGAAGCCTCCATGATGCGGGCGGCCAAGCTGATGAAGGAAAAGAACATCCGCCGTCTGCCGGTGGTCGACGATACGGGCAGGCTGGTCGGAATACTGAGCGACCGCGACGTGAAGGAAGCTTCGCCCTCCAAGGCTACCACTCTGGATGTTCATGAGCTTTATTACCTGCTGTCTGAAATCAAGGTCAAAAACATCATGACCTCAAATCCGCTGACCATCAAAGACACGGATACGGTAGTCAAATGCGCGGCCATCATGCACGACAAGAAAGTCTCCGGCCTTCCCGTGCTGAACGACAGCGGCGATATGGTCGGCATCATGACCCAGAACGAAGTGTATCGGGTGCTCCTGAGCATCACTGGCGTCTACCACGGCGGCATACAGCTCGGCTTCAAGCTCGCCGACGAACGCGGCACTCTGAAAAATCTGCTGGACTGCCTGCGCGGATACAAGGCCCGGGTCATCTCCATCCTGACCTCCTACGATCAGGTCGAGGAGGGGTACCGGCAGGTCTTCATCCGCATCAGGGACATGGATAAATCCGTACTGAACGAACTGCGGCAGGAACTCGCCGAAAAATACAATCTGCTTTTCTGGATCCGGGACAACGTCGAACCCGCCAACTGATATTCAACCCAACTTAGAGAGGCCCCATCATGTCGGACAGCTATCCCATCAAAGATACTTTCATACACATCACAGACACCCTGAAGGCCGCGCTGGACACGGACTATGTCGTTGGCCTGCTGATAGCCACGGCCATCATCGCCTTCCTGCTCGGGCGCATGACCAAGTAGCGCCAGGCTCATCGACTGTCTCCTTACGAAACCTTTTTCAAAATTGCCGGTGGGCCGGGATCCTTCCCGGTCTGCTGGCGCGGCCGGTCAGGTTCATGTCCTGCTGGAAGTAAGGGGATGCAAAGAGGCATTCTTCATCGATCAGGAGGCATATCTGAACCGCTAGAGGGCTCAAAAACTGTCCGGAAGAGGGCGGCTACCATCTCCCTGAGGCTCCGCCTCCGCCGAAACTGCCACCTCCCCCGCTGAACCCGCCGCTCGAACTGGAGCCGCCAGAACTGCTCCTGCCGCTGGATCCGCCTCCACCGCTGAAGTCACCTCCCGAGAACGTCCTGCGGATCGCAGAAACGAACAGCGCGCAGAAGGCTCCAATCACAGCGGAGGATGCCCAGGCATATTCTGTCGGCATGAACAAGCCGAAAATAAAGCCGAGGACTGCTCCCACGGCCATGGCAAGAAGAACTCTTCTGAAGATGAGGCCGGCCAGAACCGATCCTCCGAGCAGGGCTTCTATCAGTGTATCTTCCATCTCGTCGTGCTGTTCCTGCTCTGACGCAGCCGTTTCCGCCAGTGGCGTGATGTCCGGAGTATTGGCAGCGGTAAAGGGATCTTCTCCCCGCGCGGCGATGAGCATGGCCTGAACTCCGGCCCGCACGCCGCCGTCAAAATTTCCCTTTCGCAAAAAAGGAATGATGCGTTCGTCGATGATCCTTCCGGCCATCAGATCCGTCAGCCGGTCTTCAAGCCCGTATCCGACCTCGATACGCATCTGCCGGTCCTGGACCGCGATGAGCAAAAGCGCGCCGTTGTCCACGCCGCGCTGCCCCAGCCCCCAGGTTTCGGCCACCCGCAGCGTGTATTCCTCCAGATTTTCTCCATCCAGAGAGTCAATGGTCAGCACGGCGATCTGCGTGCCGTTTTCGGCCTCCAGAAGCTGCAGGCGCGTTTCCAGCTCTCGCGTGGTGTTGGCCGACAGAATGCCCGCCATGTCCATGACCCTGGCCGTCAGCGGCGGCACATCCAAGGCCTGAAGCGCCGGGGCGGACAGAAAAAAGAACAGGCAGAGAGCTACTGTTCGGAGGTGAAAGACACTTTTGGAACTTCCTTGGCCGACGTGGCGGCCTTGAAGTACTCTTTGTGCTCCAGCTGGAAATAGTTTTCGTTGAACCATTTTTCCGGGTACCTCCGTAGAGCCGTGTTGAATGTCCGGACGGCGTCGTTGTAGCGCTGGCGGGCCACATTGATGCGGTTTTCCGTGCCTTCGAGCTGATGCTGCAATTGCAGAAAGTTCTGGCTGGCCTTCAGATCCGGGTAGTTTTCGACGGTGATCATGGCCCGGCCCAGGGCCACGCCGACTTCTCTCTGGGCCGCCGCGAACTGCTCCATGGCCTGGGCGTTGCTCAGGTCGCCGGGTTTCATCTGCACGGACATGGCCGAGGCTCTCGCCCTGCCGAGAAATTCGATGAGTTCCTTCTCGTGGGCGGCGTAGCCTTTGACGCTTTCCACCAGATTCGGAATCAGATCCGCCCGGCGTTGCAGGGTGGATTCCACATCGGCCCAGGCCTGAAATACACCTTCTTCCTTGGAGTTCAGGCTGTTGTAGCCGTAGAAAAAGCCCGCTCCGGCAATGACTGCGACAATAATCAGGGTACTCAGTATTCCACGCATGAAGGTCTCCTGGGTTCCACGGCCCGGCGGACCGGGCCGCAGTGGGGATTATTTGCCGAGGGTGCCCATGATGCCCCGTACGGCGGCGGGCAGGTCGGCAGGCAGAACCACGACCTTGGAGTTTTCGGCTTCGCCCATCTGGCGCAGGGAATCCACGTAGCGCTGGCCCAGCAGAAACACCAGAGGCAGTTCACCACGCTGGCTGGCTTCGGCCACTTTGTCGATGGCGGCCTGATCGGCCTCGGCCAGCACGACTTTGGCTTCCGCGTCACGGCGCGACGCTTCCAGACGGCCGTCGGCCTGCAGGATGGCCGCCGCTTTTTCGCCTTCGGCTCTGGTTACGGTGGCCCGGCGGGCGCGTTCGGCCGCGGCCTGTTCTTCCATGGCCCGCTGCATGGTCTGGGACGGGTTGATGTCCTGGATTTCCACAGTCTTGAGCATGATGCCCCAGTCCGAAATATCGTCGGAAATAGCCTCCTTCAGCTTGGACTTGATCATGTCACGAGAGGACAGGGCGTCGTCCAGATCCATCTCGCCGATGATGGAGCGAAGAGAGGTCTGGACCAGAGTCTGGATGGCGATGCGGTAGTCTTCCACGCCGTACACCGCTTTCTCCGGGGACACGATGTTGATGTAGGCCACGGCGTTGGTGATGATGACGGCGTTGTCGCGGGTGATGACGTCCTGGGAGGGGATGTCCAGCACGATATCCTTGGTGGTCACCTTGTAGGACACGATGTCCATGTACGGAATGATGATGTTCAGGCCGGGGCCGAGGGTGGAGTGGTATTTGCCCAGCCGCTGCACCACGAATTTGTAACCCTGGGGCACCAGGCGCACGCCCATGCCGATGGTGACGACGACCAGCACGAGCAGAATGAAGACGACGATAAGTCCTGAAGTCATGACAGCTCCTTATTTGGTGGTTTTCAAGGCTACGACCAGCGTGTTTCCCGACACGTCGCGGATCTGCACGCGGTCGCCTATGTGTACGATATCGTCGCAGATGAAGGTCCATTCATCCGCGCCCAGAAGCGGTTTGGAAAAACGGACCAGACCACGCCGTTCTCCGTCGGGTTCGCGGATGACCTGCCCCACTTCGCCGAGCAGGGCCTCGCGGGACATGCCGGCCCGGGTCTTGTCCACCATGCGCGGCTTCATGACCAGAAACCAGAAGGCGGTGAGCAGGGCTGAGAATATGGTCCAGAGCAGCAGTTGCAGGGTCAGACTCATGGATGGAATGGCCCAGAGCAGGCCGCCCACGCCCAGCGCGCCCAGTCCGAACCAGAAGATGGTGAAGCTCGGGACGAAGATTTCCGCGATCATGAGCAGCATGCCCAGAACCAGCCAGTGCCAAGGGTACAGCTCCATAAAAATCTCCTGAAAATCGTTGATGACAGCCGCATGGATGTCCGGCTTCCGCAAAAGAGGTGCCCGTGGCGGGGAAATTATGCAAGAGCGGGGAGTGCAAAAATTGCAAGTCTCTTCTGAACCTGCCGCACAGGCAGAAAATCAGCGGGCGGCCAGACGCATGTGCAGAATCGGAAAGGGGCGGCCCTGGGCGTCCAGCGGGGACCTGGAAAAGACTTCAAAGCCCATATGTTCGTAGAAACCTCTGGCTTCGGGGTTCTGTTCGTTCACGTCCACCTCTGCGGCATCCATTTCTTCGATGGCATGCCGAACAAGACTTTTGCCTATACCTTTGCCCCGTGCGGCGGACGCGATGAACAGCATCTCGATTTTTCGCCCGCCCACGCCGATGAAACCCAGAATGGCGCCAGACGGCTCCTTGTATATC
>JAUMXF010000011.1 GCA_030529235.1 Pseudomonadota bacterium | reverse complement strand
TCCGGGCCGGGGAGATGATGATCCGTGATTACCGTGCCCAGCCCCAGAGCCCTGGCTTCCCGGATTTCCGCCACACTCGTGATGCCGCAGTCCACGGTCAGCAGAACGTCCGCGCCCTGGCGGGCCAGCTCCCGGATCCCTTCGGCATGTATTCCGTAGCCGAAGGCCAGCCGGGCCGGGATGTGGTGCAGTACGCTCACGCCGCGCAGGGCCAGAAAATCCTTGATCAGGGCCGTGGCCGTGATGCCGTCCACATCGTAGTCGCCCCAGACCGCAATTTTTTTGCCGCTTTGGATGGCCGCGTACAGAAATTCCGCCCCCGCCCCGAATCCCGGCCATTGCTCCAGCGGGGAGAAATGTCTGAGGCCGGGATTCAGAAACCGGTCCATGTCCTTTTCGGACGCCAGCCCGCGCAGGGCCATGAGCCGCACCAGAAGCGGGCTGACTTCCAGACGCGCGGCCAGATGCACGAGATCGCTCTGGCCGGGAATTTTTGGCGCGGATTTCACACGCCATGTGGGGTGTCTGGAAGCGGTCATGGATGTCCGGTTCGGGCTGGGGTGTTCTTTGACAAGGTAAAATCGATGAGTATATTTCTTGTCTCGAAACTGCAACCTACTTGATTTTTTTGAATTCTTAATGGCGTATTCGCCGTGGCCAGCACGCTGGCATGAGGAAGCATGAACAGAATTTTCACGCCCGTCTCTCTGGACGGGCAGACCGGGTACAACCGCCTTCTGGCCATGTGCGCTCAGAAGGCTTCGGATTACAGTTTTGTGAATTTGTGGGGATGGGGCCGCGAATACGGTCTGGAATGGTCTTTCTGCGAGAAGTATGTGCTGATCCGCCAGACAATTCCCGATCTCGTTTACTGGGCCCCTGTGGGCGACTGGGCGGGAGCGGACTGGAAGGCTCTGCAGAACGATCTGCCTCAGGATACCTGTTTCAGCCGCATTCCCGAGGAACTGAAGAATATCTGGGAGGCCCGCCTCGAGGGTGTGCGGGTCCGGGAATGCCGGGAACACTGGGACTATTTGTACGATCGCGCGGAACTGACGGAACTCAAGGGGCGGAAGTTCCACAACAAGAAGAACCTGCTGAACCAGTTTGTGCGGGAGTACGACGCCACTTTCGTCGAGCTGGACGAGAAAACCGTGGAGTGCGCCCTGGCCATGCAGACGGACTGGTTTTTATGGCGCAATTCCGAAAACGACCGGACTCTGGAAGCGGAGAACCGGGCCATCGTCAAGGTCATGCACGACTGGTCGCGGCTTGGCTCCCTCATGGGCGGGGGAATCGTGGTGGACGGCAAGATGATTGCCTACACCATCGCCGAGGCGCTGGACGAGAAGAGCGTGCTGATCCATTTCGAGAAGGGTTGTCCGCTGTTCAAAGGAGTCTATCAGGCCATCAATCAGATGTTTCTGGAGCATTGCGCCCAAGGCTTCAGCATCGTTAATCGGGAGCAGGATCTGGGGGACGAAGGTCTGCGCAAGGCCAAGCTCAGCTATAACCCAGTGGATTTTTTGAAGAAATATACGGTCTGTCTGCGCGGCAGCCTGAGCTGATTTCAAAAAAAGGCGGCCTTCGGGCCGCCGATTGTTTTGCGGGGATGGTTATTCCGGCTTTTCCCGGAAGCCGCACTCCTTGACCGGGCAGGCCAGATAGGTGCCTTTCTTGGTCTCCTTGCGGACCAGTATCTTCGATCCGCACAAAGGGCAGGGCTTGGCCACGGGATAGTCCCATACCGCGTAATCGCATTTGGGATACGTGCCGCACGAAAAGAAGACCTTGCCCCGGCGGCTGCTTTTTTCCACCAGCTCCCCGCCGCAGCCTTCCCTGGGGCACGGCACGCCCGTGGAGACCGATTCCGCATGGCGGCATTCGGGATAATTGGTGCAGGCCACAAAGCGTCCGCCGGCCCTGGTTTTCTTCACTACCAGCCGCCCGGTGCCGCAGTCGGGGCAGGGACCTTTGTCTTCGGCGGCTACCGCTTCCGCGATCCGGATTTGACCCTGCTCGTCGCGGGTGTAGTTGCTGGTGAAGGAGCAGGCGGGATAGTTGGAGCATCCCAGAAACATGCCGTTCTTGCCGAACTTCATGGTCAGGCGGCCGTCTTCGCATTGCGGGCAGGAAAGGCCCGTGTCCATGCCTGCCTTGAGCTGGGTCATGGTTTCGCGGGCCTTGTCCAGCAGCGGATAAAAATCCTGTGTGAAGTTGCGCAGCAGCTGCACCCAGTCCTCGCTCCCCTCGGCCACCTGATCCAGCCGTTCCTCCATGCGCGCCGTAAAGCCGGTGTCCATGAGCCGCGCGAAATGCTCCAGAAGCAGGTCGCAGACAATGACGCCCAGATCCGTGGGCAGAAACTGCCTGTCCTCTATGTGGACATAATCGCGCTCGGTCAGGGTGGAGATGATGGCCGCGTAGGTGGACGGCCGGCCAATGCCCAGTTCTTCGAGTTTGTGCACCAGGGACGCTTCGGAGAATCTGGCCGGAGGCTGGGTGAATTTCTGTTCCTTATGCAGCTTTTCCAGGTGCAGCTCCTGCCCTTGCCGCAGTTCGGGCAGGGCGGAAGCGTCCGCTTCCGGCGCGGGGGAAACGCTCAGAAATCCCGGAAAGATGAGTTGCTCGCCCTTGGCCCGCCACTGGGCCGGGCCGCTCTGGATGGTCACCACCGTGTCCCAGAAGCGGGCCGATGCCGTCTGGGACGCCATGAACCGCTGCCAGATGAGGCGGTAGAGCCTGTACTGTTCCGCCGGGAGCGAGCTTTTCACCTCGTCCGGAGTCAGAGCCGGGTCCACCGGCCGGATGGCTTCGTGCGCATCCTGAGCACCACCCTTGCTCTTGTACACGCGGGGTTTTCCGGGCAGGAAATCCGGCCCCAGATTCCGGCCGATCCAGTCTTTGGCCGCCTCCCTGGCCTCGTCGGAAACGCGCACCGAGTCCGTACGCATATAGGTGATGAGCGCCGTAGTGCCCCGTCCTTCCAGTTCCACACCCTCGTAGAGTCGCTGGGCCACGGACATGGTCCGTTTGGCGTTGAAGCCGAGCCGGTTGCTCGCTTCCTGCTGCAATGTGGAGGTGATGAACGGCGGGCGCGGATGGCGCTGGCGTTCCTTCTGGGTGATGTCTTCCACAATGAAGGGCTGCCCGGCGATGCGTTTTTCCAGTTTCCCGGCGTCTTCGGCATTACCGAGGACAGGCTTGGCCTGGTCCACTTTCCACAGGTCGGCCTCGAAGGCCGGAGGCGCGTCGCCCTGAAGCGTGGCTTTGAAAACCCAGTACTCTTCGGACACGAACGCCTGCCGCTCGCGTTCCCGGTCCACGATGAGGCGCAGGGCCACGGACTGGACCCGGCCCGCCGAAAGGCCGCGTTTGACGTTTTTCCAGAGCAGGGGGGAAATTTTGTAGCCCACCAGACGGTCCAGAATGCGTCTGGCCTGCTGGGAATCGAAAAGGGATTTGCGCAGTTCCGTGGGGTGGGCCAGGGCATCCTTCACGGCCCTGGCCGTGATTTCGTTGAACTGGATCCGCTTCAGATTGGAGTTGGCGCCGCGGATGATTTCAGCCACATGCCAGGCGATGGCCTCACCTTCGCGGTCCGGGTCCGGGGCCAGATACACCGTATCCGCCTCTTTGGCGGCGGCCTTCAGTTTGCTGACCACCTTGGCCTTGCCGGGAATGATCTGGTAGTCGGGGGCGAAGTCGTGCTCCTCGTCCACTCCCAGGGTTTTGGAGGGCAGATCGCGCACATGGCCCACGGAGGCTTCCACTTCATACCCGCTGCCCAGGAACTTCTTGATGGTTTTGATTTTGGCGGGCGACTCGACGATGATTAAGTCCTTGCTCATAATGGGTGGGGCCTATATCCAGATTGCGAAGCGCAGGGCAAGGGCTAATTCCCGCGCGGCAGGCCGGTTCGCGGAAGATTTTTCCAGGCTTTTCATGCGGCGGAAGAGATGACCGATACAGAATACAAGTCCGGGTGCATTGCCCTGATGGGCCCCCCCAACGCGGGTAAATCCACCTTCCTGAACGCGGTGCTGGGCGAGAAGATCGCCATTGTCTCGCCCAAGCCCCAGACCACCCGCAACAGCATCACCGGCATCCACACCACCCGGACGGAGCAGATCGTCTTTCTGGACACGCCGGGCATCCACATGGCCAGAGGCAAGCTGAACCGTTTTCTGGTGGATGCGGCCTGGGGCGCGCTGCAACAGGCCCACGGCGCGATTCTTTTCCTGGACGGCGCGCGCTACGCCCAGCAGCCCGGGTTGCTGGAGCGCGATCTGCGGCCTCTGCTCGCCCGGTTCGGCAGTTCAGGCATCCCTCTGGCTGTGGCTGTGAACAAGGTCGATGCGGTCAGGCCCAAGGATCGGCTGCTGGGCGTGCTGGCCGCGGCCGCGGAGCTGTTTCCCGGTGCGGAACTGGTTCCCGTTTCGGCCCGGACGGGCGACGGTATAGACCGGCTGCTGGCGGCGGTGTGCGTGTTTCTGCCCGAAGGACCGCCTCTTTTTCCCGAAGATCAGTTGAGCACGGTCTCCGTGCGTTTTCTGGCCTCGGAGATCATCCGGGAGAAGCTCTTTCTGGCTCTGGAGCAGGAGCTGCCCTACAATGTGGCCGTGGAAATCGAGTCCTGGGAGGAAAATCCGGACCGGACGGTTATCCACGCGGCCATCTATACGTCAAAAAACAGTCACAAGGGGATGATCGTCGGCCGCCAGGGTCAGAACCTGAAGCGGGTCGGCCAGGCCGCGCGGGAGGAATTGCGGTCCCTGCTCGGCGTGAAAGTGCATCTGGAACTGTGGGTCAAGGTCCGCGAGGGCTGGACCGAGGACGGCCGCTTCATGCTGTCCCTTGGCCTTGGCGCGTGAGATTTTTCCGGCGGGAGATTCCGTTTGCCGGGGGGCCGGCCTTGCGGGAGCTTCCGCGTATTCATTTTGGAGCCGGAGATGACGAAAATGATGTCCAGTGTTGAACGTCTGCGGGAAGTTCTGGACCGTATGGCTCTGGCCGCCGGCAACGCCGGCAGGCGGCCGGAGGATGTGCGTCTGGTGGCCGTGTCCAAGCTGCATGGACCCGAGGCGGTGGAAGTCCTGTTTCAGGCCGGACACCGGGCTTTCGGAGAGAATTACATTCAGGAAGCCCTGGCCAAGATGGACGCCTTGCCCGGGGAAATCGAATGGCATTTCATCGGGCACCTGCAGACGAACAAGGCCAGAATGGCGGCGGGCCGCTTCGCCCTGATCCACAGCGTGGATTCGGTCAAACTGGCCCGTTCGTTGCAAAAAAAAGCAGTGGAGCTTGGCCTGACCCAGGATGTTCTGGTGCAGGTCAATCTGGCCGGAGAAGTCCAAAAAGGCGGCATTTCCGAAGCGGAGCTGCCCGAACTGGCCGAGTTTCTGGCCGGTGCTCCCGGTCTGCGCTGGCGGGGGCTCATGCTGATGCCGCCTTTTTTCGGCGACCCGGAGCGGGTCCGTCCTTATTTTTCCCGTCTGCGGGAACTGGCCGCGCGTCTGGGCAAGGATTTCGGCCTGCCGCTGCCGGAGCTGTCCATGGGCATGACCGGAGATTTCGAGGCCGCCGTGGCGGAAGGCGCCACCCTGATCCGGGTGGGCACCAGAATATTTGGAGAACGGAAACAGTAAGTTATGGATCTGGCAACCATTATCGGCATTCTGGTCGCTTTCGGTCTGGTGCTCGCGTCCATGGGCACCGATGCCATCATGTTCGTGGATGTCGCTTCGCTGCTCATCGTGATCGGCGGAACCATCGGCGCCATACTGGTGACGTATCCTCTGGAAAACGTGCTGGGGGTCATGCGCATCGTCAAAAAAACCTTTCTGTCGAAATCCGGCGAACCGGCGGAACTGGTTTCCCGCTTCATCGAATACGCGGTCCGCGTGCGCAAGGAGGGTATCCTGTCTCTGGAGGCCAGCCTGAAAGACGTGTCCGACGATTTTCTGCGCAAAGCCCTGCAGCTTACGGTGGACGGCCTCGAACCGCAGCTCATCCAGCAGATTCTCGAAACCGAAATTTCCTGTCTGGAGGAGCGGCACCTGAAGGGTGCGGAGATTCTGCAGACTCTCGGCGCTCTGGCTCCGGCCATGGGCATGATCGGCACCATCATCGGTCTGGTGCTCATGCTGAAAAGGATGAACGACCCCAGCACCATCGGACCGGCCATGGCCGTGGCCCTGCTGACCACTTTCTACGGGGCGCTTCTGGCCAACCTGGTCTTCAACCCGATGGCCGGGAAACTGCGGGCGCGCAGCCAGGAAGAAGTACTTTTGCGCAGTATGATCGTGGAAGGCGTCATGTCTCTTTCCAAGGGCGAGAATCCCCGGATTCTCGAAGAAAAGCTGAACGGCTTCCTGCCGCCCAAGGAACGGCAGACCAAGGCCTGACGCGGAGCGGCCATGCGGAAACGTAAGCGCGCCTCTTCCGATCCGGGCATCCCGCCCTGGATGGTCACGTTCTCCGATCTGGTCACGCTGCTCATGACCTTTTTCATCGTGCTGGTGTCCATGGCCTCGCTGGTCGACACGCACAAGCGCAAGGTGGCTCTGGGTTCGGTGGCCGGGGCTTTCGGCAAGGGTGCGCGGAACCTGGATGATCTGACCACCGTGGACACCAAAAAATCCGTGACTCCCGGACCTGTCAACATGTTCGACGATCTCGCGCCGCTGGAAAAACAGCTCTGGGAGCGGCCGGACCAGGACCTGCGCTTCGAGTCCAACCGTTTTGTACAGCGCCTGTCCATCGATGCCGACGCGCTTTTCACCGCCAATTCCTCCGAACTCACGGACCGGGGGCGAGCCCTGCTGGACCGGCTGCTGCCCGTGATGGCCGGCTCCGCGTATCCGCTGGCTCTGTCCGGACATACGGCGGGCGGGTTCGGAGAACTGGGGCCGGATTACGAGCAGCCCCGGGACGCGCGTGTGGATTTTTCCTGGGAGCTTTCCTTGCGCCGGGTGCTGGCCGTGTACCGCTATTTCGTGGGTGCGGGCATCGACCCGGAAAAGCTGCGGGTGGAAGCCTTCGGGCGTTTCCATCCGGTGGCCGAAAATGAGACGCCGGAAGGACGGAAAAGAAACCGGCGGGTGGACATTACCTTGGACCGCCGCATCAGTGGCTGGTCGCCCGAACTGGCGGCCCGGGACGCGCAGGAAGAAAAGGAAAAGGAAGAAGGGTTCCGGGTACGGGATTTCCTTTTCCGCTTCGACCTTCCGGGAGAGCGCCGCCCATGAGCAGGCGCAAGGAATCCCGCGAGGGTTCGTCGTCGGGTGGCCTGGGGTGGATGGTCACCTTCGCGGACCTGATGACCCTGCTGCTGACCTTTTTCGTGTTGTTGCTGTCCATGTCGTCCATGGACAAGTCCGTGCTGCGGGATGCGGTCGTTCATTTTGCGGGTGAGATGGATCTCGCGCCGAAGCGGGGCGCGGGCCGCATACCGGCGCGGTTTGAACTCGTGAAGAAGATTCTGGAGGATCCGGAAAGGGCTTTGCGGGAGTCGAAGCGCATCAAGGATCTGCTGTTCCCTGACGAAGTGCTGCCCCCGGACATGATGCGCAGCACGCTGGAGAAGAACCTGGAAATTCTGGCGCGGCCGGAAGGCGTCGCCCTGGTGCTTTCGGACAGCCTGCTCTTCGGCACGGGCCAGAGCGTTCTTGATGAAAACGGGCGGCGTCTGCTGAGCGAATTTGCCGAATTCCTGGCCGGGACCACCATGCCGGTCAATGTGGCGGGCTATACGGACAACGTACCGGGCGGCCGCAAGGACAACTACGCTCTGTCCGGGGAGCGGGCCATGTCGGTGCTGGAGTATTTTCTGGAAAAGGAATTCGATCCGCACCGGTTTTCCGTGTCCGCGTACGGCGAGGCTTTTCCCCTGGCTGACAACGCTTCGCCGGAGGGGCGGGCCAGAAACAGACGTGTGGAGATTCTGCTGAAAACAAGAGGGCGGACATATCTTTGAGGTGTGCAGCCCGTAATGCGGCGCATGGGGCGGCCCGTGCGTGACCTTTGGAGAGACTGATGGCCGAGAAGAACGGACAGGCGGCTGAGGAAAAGAAGAAAGGCGGGGGCATGAAGAAGCTCATTTTTCTGGTGCTGATTCTGGCCGTCCTCGGAGGCGGCGGTTTCGCGGGCTGGAAATACTTCTGGGTGCCCCGGCAGGAGGCCGCGGCGGAAGCGGCGGAAAAGGCTGCCGAAGCGGCGGAGAATGCGTCGAAGGTGGCTCCGGCGGGGCCGCTGGTGCCTCTGGAGCCTTTTGTGGTCAATCTGGCGGACCCCATGGGGCGGCGCTACCTGAAAATGACTCTGGATGTTGAAGTGCTGGACGAGGCCGCCTCGGCCGACCTGACCACGGCCATGCCCAAGGTCAAGGACTCCTTGCTTCTTCTGCTGTCCAGCAAATCGTTCGAGGACATCGGCAGCACGGACCGCAAGCTGGAGCTAAAAAACGAGATTGTTGACCGGCTCAACCTTGTGCTGGGCAAGGGCCGTGTGCGCAACGTTTATTTCACGGAATTCGTGGTGCAGTGAACTGACGCCCTGCGGTGCAGCGGATTGCGCGTATGAGCAAGATTCTGAATCAGGATGAGGTCGATGCCCTGCTCCGTGGAATATCGGGGGGGGAAATCGAAACCGAGGAAGAACCCGTTGAGAGTGCCGACGGCATCGTGCCGTTCGATCTGGTCAACCAGGACCGGATCATCCGCGCCCGGATGCCGGTTCTGGAGATCATCAACGACCGGTTCTCCCGGCTCATGACCGGCGCGCTGGGCAACACCATGCGCAAGCGCATCGACGTGAACCCCATGTCCATAGAGATGTCCAAATTCGGGGATTTCATGCGCTCCCTGCCGGTACCCACCAGCATCAACATTTTCAAACTGGAGCCCCTGCGCGGCAACGCCCTTCTGGTGGTGGACACCAGACTGGTGTTCTCCCTGGTGGAGAATTTCTTTGGCGGGGTGGGCACCCATCCCAAGATAGAGGGGCGCGATTTCACGCCCATCGAGCAGTCCGTCATCGCCAAGGTGGTGAAAATCATCCTGTCCAATCTGGAAGATGCGTGGCGGCCGGTGCACGAGATAGCCGTCGAACTGCTGCGTTCCGAAATCAATCCGCAGTTTGCCACCATCGTGCCGCCAAGCGATGTGGTGGTGGTCATTTCTTTCGAAGTGGAGCTGGAAAACGCCATGGGGACCATGGTTCTGGCCCTGCCCTATGCGACCATCGAACCCATCCGCGCGAAACTGTATGCCGCCTTTCAGACAGAGCGGCTGGAGATCGACCAGGTGTGGGTGTCCCGATTCCGTGACCGGCTCATGGAGACTCCGGTGGACATGGATATCACGTTGGGCACGACCCGGCTTACGGGCCGCCAGCTGCTGAATCTGAAAGTAGGGGATGTCGTGCTGCTGGATCAGGACGAAGACGATCTGCTTACGGCGCGCGTGCAGGGCATCCTGAAGTTTCAGGGTGAACCGGGCCTGGTGAAAGGAAATAAGGCCTTCAAGGTGATCCGGGAACAGGAACTCAATTATTAGAGGTGGATATGGCCGAAGATCAGGACAAGCTGGCCGAAGAATGGGCCAAGGCGCTGGCGCAGGAGGAAGAGGGCGGCGCGGAGCCCGACGAGGCGGCTCTGGCCGAGGAATGGAGCGCCGCGTTGCAGGAGCAGTCCGCTGATTCCGACCAGGCGCTGGCCGAGGAGTGGGCCAAGGCGCTGGCTGACGAAGAGGAATCCAAAATCCGTCAGGACCGGCAGCAGAAACAGGCCGCGTCTCAGAGCCGGGATTTCGAGTACAGGGACCTCGCCCCGGAGGCTAAGGATGCCAGGGAAACCGTGCGCAAGGAGCTGGACTTCATTCTGGATATCCCTCTGGATGTGTCGGCGCAGCTGGGAAGTACCCGTCTGCTCATCAACGAACTTCTGCAACTCGGACAGGGGTCGGTCATCGAGCTGAACAAGCTCGCCGGAGAACCTCTGGAAGTGCTGGTCAACGGCAAGCTGGTGGCCCGCGGAGAGGCTGTGGTCGTCAATGAAAAATTCGGCGTGCGGCTGACGGACATCATCAGCCCCGTGGACAGGGTCAAGCAGCTTGGCTAACGCGACACTCCCGGTGCCGGAGGTGGGTCTGGGTCTTGCCTCCCTCAAAATGGCGGGAGCCATGCTCCTTCTGCTGGCCCTGCTGTTTCTGGGTCTGGCCCTGCTCAAGCGTTACGGTCTGGCCGCCAGATTTCAGGGCGGAGCGGGTTCGGCCCTGCGTATCGAGGAGCGGGCCATGCTCGGGCCGCGCAAACAACTGCTGGTGGTCCGCTTCTTGAATAAGCGTCTGCTGTTGGGTGTAACCGATAACGGCATCAATCTGATCGCCGAGGACCAGGCAGACCATGCGGAACAACCGGATTTTCAGAAAACCTTGGAACAGGCGGACGGCGAGGATTCTCCTCTGTAGCCTGCCGCTCGTCTTCTTTCCTCTCCTGCTTTTCGGGGCGCAGAATGCGCCATCCATTTCCCTGCAACTCTCCAGCGGTCAGGCCGAGCCGCAGAAAGTGGCTCTGGCTCTGGAAATTCTCGGCCTTTTCACGGTTCTGTCCCTGGCTCCGTCCATCGTGTTGACGGTGACGTCTTTCACCCGGATCATCATCGTTTTTCATTTTCTGCGTCAGGCCATCGGCACGCAGCAGATGCCTCCCAATCAGGTGTTGGCGGCTCTTGCCATTTTCATGACGGTGGTGATCATGATGCCTGTGGGCAAACAGATCAATGACACCGCCCTGCAGCCCTATCTTCAGGAGGAGATCGGCTACGACGATGCCCTCTCCAGGGCCCAGGGCCCCCTGCGGTCCTTCCTGTTCAGACACACCAGGGAAAAGGATATTTCCGTGTTTTTTTCCATCGCGGGACTGGAGCGGCCGCAGACCAAGGACGATGTACCGACCATGGTGCTCATTCCGGCCTATGTGATCAGCGAACTCAAGACCGGCTTTCAGATCGGTTTTCTGATCTACATCCCTTTTCTCATACTGGACATGGTGGTGGCGAGTATCCTGCTGTCCATGGGCATGATGATGCTGCCGCCGGTGATGGTCTCCCTGCCGTTCAAGATTTTGCTCTTCGTCATGGTGGACGGCTGGAATCTGATGATCGGTTCCCTTGTGAACAGCTTCGTGTGAGGAGTGTATATGACCCCGGAGTTCGTCATCGGGTTTGCCCGGCAGTCCATTGAGCTGACCATGTCCGTTTCCCTGCCCATGCTCGGCGTGGGGCTGGTTGTCGGTGTCGTGATCAGTATTTTGCAGGCCGCGACCCAGATTCAGGAAATGACCCTGACGTTCGTGCCCAAGATCATCGCCGTTTTTCTGGCGCTGCTCATTTCCTTTCCCTGGGTTATGGACAAGATGATCACCTTCACTCAGGACGTTTTTCTCAATTTTCCGCAATACATCAAATAGCGGCTGTCTTGTTCTTGCCTCCCGGGGCGGGATCAGTCCCGAGAAATTCAGATTCCGCCGCCGTGCTGGCGCAGCATTTCCCCCATGATCATGGCTCCGGCCTGGGCCACATTCAGAGAATCCCACCCCGCGTGCATGGGGATGGACAGTATTGTCTGACAGCGTTTGCCCACATTGGGACGCATGCCTTTGTCTTCGTTTCCGAGGACAAGAACCGCGGGAAAAGAAAACGCCGTACCAAAGAGAGGCCGCGTCTGCGGGCCAAGACCGGTGCCGTAGACGGAGAACCCGCTGTCGCGGCAGGCATCCAGCGCTCTGGCCAGATTGACGACCTGGCACAGGGGCAGCCGGTCCAGGGCTCCGGCGGCGGCTTTGGCCGCGGCTTGTCCCAGAAAGGCGGCGCGGTCCCGGGGAAAGAGGAGTCCGCCGCCGCCTAGGGCGAGAAGAGTGCGGGCCAGAGTCCCCGCGTTGCCGGGGTCCTGAACCTGATCGAGAGCCAGAACAAGCGGCAGTGGGCTGCGGGCGGCCTGGGCAAGAAAGGGTCCTATCTCCATGAATTCTCTGCCCCGGAGGCGGGCGACAACGCCCTGGTGCGTGCCCTGAAACATGCGGTCCAGTTCCCGGCGGGGGATTTTCCGGAAGCGGACGCCGTGTTGTCTGCAGGCCTGGATGATTTCTCCCAGGCCGGGAGTGTCCTCGGCCAGAAAAACCGTATCCAGCATGTGCGGCCGGTCCGTGATGCATTCGAGGACGGGTTTGCGGCCGGGAGTAAGGTGCGTGTCCGCTTGGTTCCCGCGTTTTCGGGAGAGCTTCGGAAGAATTTCCACGAGGTTTGCCTTTTATGATTTTTTTTTGTAGCGCGGGAAAAATTTGAAGCCCGTTCGGGCGATTCGGCGAGGCCTGCGGGCATATACATCAACCTGGGGAATATTTTGCGAATCGATATACGTCTTGTCGTACTGGTGGGAATGCTGGCTCTTGCCGGCTGTATGCCTGTCAAGAAAGCCCCGGCTCCGGGAGAGGCCGCGCAAGCTCCTGCCAAGGCTGAGGAAGCCTTGGATGCGTCCGCTCTTTCGGACGATGCCGATGAGGATCTGAACCTGGGAGATGAGGGCGTCTTTTCGCCGGAACAGGAAGAAGCCCGCGCGGCCGACCCTCTTTCTTCCGAAGAGCAGAAAATTCTGGATACGGACATTTCTTTTCATATCGGACTGGATACCGTCGAAAATGAGGATGTCCAGCGCTATTTTCATTACTACACCCACACCCACCGCAAGACCATGGCGGGGTGGCTCAAGCGGGCGCAGCGTTATTTGCCGCATATCCGGGCCCGCTTTCTGGAAGAGGGCCTGCCCGAGGACCTGATCTATCTGCCCTTTGCCGAGAGCGGGTTCAACCCCTTCGCTCTGTCCCGGAGCGGGGCCGCCGGAGTGTGGCAGTTCATGCCTCGCACGGGCATCCACTACGGCCTGACCGTGGACGACTGGATCGACGAACGGCGCGATCCGTATGCGTCCACGGAAGCGGCCATCAAGTACCTGAAAAAAATCTACAATGATTTCGGAGACTGGTCCTTGGCCCTGGCCGCTTACAATGCCGGCGAGGGGACCATCGGCCGGGCTCTGGCCAAGACGGGCTGCGAGGATTATTTCAGTCTGTGCGAGGCTTCTGATGATCTGCATCAGGAAACCAAACTGTATGTGCCCAAGTTTCTGGCTCTGGTCAAAATCGTCCGGAACCTGGAAGCCTTGGGCTTCGAGCCCCTCGACTGGACGGTAAGCCCTCCTGTTCTGGCAAAACTCAAAGCCAAGCCGGGAACAGATTTGTCCGAACTGGCCAAAGTGCTGGGCATGGACTGGAAGACTTTTCAGGAGCTCAACCCGGTATTGCGCAAGAAGGCGGCTCCGCCGAAGCGTTCCATCCATGTGGCCGTGCCCAGCCGTCTGACGGCCAAGGCCGAAGAATACCTCAAAAAGCCCGTTCTGGTTCGCAGCGGTACTCGGTACGCCTCGTACAAGGTTCGGCCGGGGGATACTTGGTGGGGCGTGGCCAAGAAGCACAAGATATCCGTTAAAGCTTTGCAGGCGGCCAACAAGAAGAGCGCGGCGGGTAAGCTGCAGATCGGGCAGGCGCTGAAAATTCCCGGCGTTGCGGCTCTGGCGAAGGCCGAAAAGGCCGATGCCGGGAAGTGGGCCGCAAAAAGGGCCAATTATGTGGTTCGCGAAGGCGATACACTGTGGGGCATCGCCAAGCAGTTCAAAATGGATACGGCCACACTGAGCAAAGCCAATAACCTGTCGTCCAAGAAAGCATTGAAAGTCGGGCAGAAAATCTATGTGCCCGACATGGGGGGCGCGCGGACCATGGCGGTCAAGACCAAGGCCGCGGCGGTGCGCCAGAAGCTTGCCCATTACAAGGTCCGGCAGGGGGACAGCCTGTGGAGCATCGCCAGACGTTTCGGCGTTTCTCCCGCCGATTTGCGGCAATGGAACAAACTGGCCGAAACGTCGGTCATCCGGCCGGGCGATGAACTAAAAGTGTTGCAATAGGGTCGAATGCTCCAAGAAGAGCACGATGATTTATGGAAATGCCCCGCCGGAGATGGCGGGGCATTTTTTTACGACTGGACGTCCTGATGGTGTGCTTTTCTCATGGATCCCGCTTGGATGGAGCTATTTTCGTCTGACAGAAAATGTTTGGCGAATTTCTCCTAAAGAAAATTCCGCTTCTGCCGATTCCTTTATCAGGCACGAGAAAACAGCCTGATGTCCGGAAACATTTTCAAGGCAAGGAAGCCGATAATCTTCAAGGAGGAATGTCATGTCTCTTGTTATCAACCACAACCTGATGGCCATGAACGCGAACCGCAATCTGGCCATGGCCTACAACAGCCTGTCCACATCCACCAGCCGCCTTTCTTCGGGTCTGCGCATTACCGGCGCGGCCGACGATGCGGCGGGCCTGGCCATTCGTGAACTTATGCGTGCAGACATCGCGTCCCTGAATCAGGGCGTGCGTAACGCCAACGATGCCATTTCCCTGATCCAGACGGCGGACGGCGCGCTCCAGGTCATCGACGAGAAGCTGATCCGCATGAAGGAGCTGGCGGAACAGGCGGCCACGGGTACCTACAACTCGGATCAGCGCCTGATCATCGACTCCGAGTATCAGGCCATGGCCTCGGAGATCACCCGTATCGCCAACGCCACGGACTTCAACGGCATCCATCTGCTGAACGGAAATCTTTCTTCCAAGGATCCCGCGGTCGCCAAGTGGGGCGAGAGTCACGATGGTAAGGACCTCGTCGCCAAGGGGCCTCTGAAGGTGCACTTCGGCTCGGGCAACGATTCGGCGGAAGACTACTACTACATCGCCATCGGCAACTCCACTGCCTCGGCTCTGGGCGTGGGCAACAGCACGAAGGCGGGAAACGACGGTTTCTCCATCTCCACCCAGCAGGGTGCGCAGAAGGCTCTGGACGCCATCAACCGGGCCATCACGTCCAAGGACAACATCCGGGCCAACCTCGGCGCGTTGCAGAACAGGCTGGAGAACACCATCACCAACCTGCAGATTCAGGCCGAAAACATGCAGGCGGCGGAATCCCGGATTTCCGACGTGGACGTGGCCACGGAAATGACCAACTTCGTCCGCAACCAGATTCTGACCCAGTCTGCGGTGGCCATGCTGTCCCAGGCCAACTCCCTGCCGCAGATGGCTTTGCAGCTCATGCAGGGATAATTCGGATAGCCAGGCGTTTTGTCTCCGGCCGGGTCGCGGATGCGGCCCGGCCTTTTTCATCCTGGAATATCCTTCTGGCATCAGGATTGCTTTGATCCGGCAGATACATTCACCGCCGAGAGCATAGGGTTTGTCATGGCTACCGATCTGAGTTCATCCATCACATCTTCCGGTTTTTCCCAGGGCAGGACCGCGGCTACACCGCGTCCGCAGGCAGGCAAGGACATCAATCTGACCGGGGCGGCCTCTTCCGGCTCCATCCGCTTCACCGGGCTCGGCTCCGGTTCCGACTTCGACTCCATGATCACCAAGCTGATCGAGAAGGAGAAGCTCCGGACCAAGCGGCTGCAGATCTGGAGATCCGAGTGGAAAACCAAAAGTGAGGAATTCGACAAGCTCTCCGCGGCCATGCGGACATTGAACGGTACGCTTCAGGGAATGAATACGCCGGATGAGTTTCTGATCAAGAAGATGGCCTCGTCCAACCCCGGGGCCCTGACCGCCAAGGCTTCCAGCGGGGCGGAAGAAAATTCCCACACCGTGGACATCGTGTCTCTGGCCACCAGCGACATGCATATGGGTTCGGCAATTTTTTCCTCGCGGGATGCGGTGATCAGCGGGGGCGGCGCAGGAGTATTCACCTTCGTTTATGGCGGCAGGCAGGTTTCCGTGGATATCGGTCCCGCCACCACTCTGGCTCAGTTTGCCGACCTGATCAATTCCGACCCGGATAACCGCAATCTTGTCCGGGCCGGCGTCATCAACGACGGCAGCGGCTATAGGCTTCAGATCAGAGGCCTGGAGCCAGGTGCGGGCAACGATTTCATCGTGGACGACACGCTGACCACCGTGCCCAGGTTTTCTTCCGGAGACTTCATCCGCACCCAGAAAGCGGGCAATGCCCAGCTCAAGGTCGATGGATGGCCGAACTCTCTGACCCCCACGGCGGACGTGCTGAAGACAACCACCTCGTACACGGCCCCCACCGATGCCCTGGGCGCGGGGGGGACATTCAGGTTTGCCTACAACGGAGCGATTCATACGGTGGCCGTCACCGCCGGGCAGACCCTTCAGCAGCTTGCCGACGCCATTACCGCCACGGGTTCCGGGGTGACCGCGTCCACAGCGATTGTGAACGGAAAAGTGGAACTGACTCTGACCGGCCAGCCCGGCTCGGCCAATCAGATAACCATCGTCAATTCTCCGGGCACAACTCTGACCGGCATGCAGGCCCATGATTTCAGGCAGGAAACCGGGGCCACGGACGGATACATCGAACGCCCCGGTAACACTGTCTCCGATGTCATCACCGGCGTGGAGCTGAACCTGACCAAAGCCGGGGAAAGCGTTACTCTGGCCGCGTCACTTGACAGCGAGGCGGTCACGGAGCGGGTGCGGACCTTCGTGAAGGAGGTGAACGATGTTCTCGGTCTGATCCGGGATCAGACCAGGGTTACCTCCGTGGGAGAGAGGACCTCCGGCTCGATTCTGACGGGCAACTACGGCGTGCAGATGATTCAGCAGCGCCTGAAGAGCATCCTGGCTCAGAAGGGACTGGGCTTCGATTACGATCTGGATCCCCTTGTGTCTCTGGCCAGCGTCGGCATCATCACCGACTCTTCGGAGGGCTCGCCCACGTTCGGCCTGCTGACCTTCGATGAGGGCACTTTCGCTTCGGCCCTGCGCGGCAATCCCGACGCCGTGGCTCGAATCTTCAGCGCGGACTACACTCCTTCGGCCAAAGAGATCGTAAACGGCCAGGCCGTGGAAGCCCAGAGCTTCAGGGTCGAGTCCTTCATTCAGGGCGTGACCCGGCCTGGAGATTTCGAC
The DNA here is from genome assembly GCA_030529235.1 of Pseudomonadota bacterium. Lineage (GTDB taxonomy): Bacteria > Desulfobacterota > Desulfovibrionia > Desulfovibrionales > Desulfomicrobiaceae > Desulfomicrobium. The sequence goes on along the minus strand of JAUMXF010000011.1, from coordinate 22,159 downwards.
ATCAGCTACACGATTTCCGGCGGGGTCATTGCGGCCGTTCCGCCGCCCACCATCAACGGTCAGCCGGCCAATATCGACGGCAACAAGCTGGTTGCCGCCGGAGGCGGAAATCTGGCCAGGGGCCTGTCTATCGAGGTCGTCAGGCTTGTGGACGGCTCCTATTCCGGGCAGGCGCATCTCAAGGCCGGAAAAGCCGAGGAGCTGTCCCAGGAGCTGAAGAAGCTGACGGACCCTCTGGCCGGACCTCTGGAAATATTGAAAGACAACTATCAGGACATCATGGACGCCATTGACAGCAAGATCGCCTATGAAGAGCGGCGTCTGAATTTGCTCGAAAAAACCATGCGTCAGCGTTTCGCCAACCTCGAAGCGCTGCTCGGCAGATACGACAAGATTTCCTCCCAGCTCAAATCGCAGATAGGCGGCCTGGGCGGCGGTTCAAAATAACGGGAGACCAAAATGCACAAAGCGGCCAGCGCCTACATGCAGACGCATGTGACCACCACCACTCCGGGGCATCTGGTGGTCATGCTTTACGATGGAGCCATCTCTTTTCTGGAGCAGGCCAAAGTCCGGATGCAGGAGAAGAACTACGCCCAGAAGGGCATCCTCATTTCCCAGGCTCTGGATATCATCGCCGAGCTCGACGGCTCTCTGAACACGGAAAAAGGCGGCGACATCGCCCGGAATCTGCACAGCCTGTATGCATACTGTAACTCCCGTCTGCTTCTGGCCAACCTGAGGATGGAAACGGAGCCCGTGGACGAGGTTATAGGCATTCTGTCTTCCTTCCGGTCCGCCTTCGCCGAGATATCCAGAGTTCCGCCGCATCCGGCGCCCAGGGCCGCCGCGCAGTACGCGCGGTAAGGCGGGACTTCTCTCCGGGGACGGTTTTTCATGTGCGGTATCGCCGGTTTTTTTCATCCCAGCCATATTCCTTCCGATCCGGGTGTGCTGCGCGCCATGGCCGGAAGTATCGCCCACCGCGGGCCGGATCACGAAGGACTGTATCAGGACGGACGCTGCGCCCTGGCTTCCAGGCGGCTGGCCGTCATCGATCTGCCCGGCGGCAATCAGCCTGTCATTCATCCCGAAACGAGTGCGGTGCTTGTCTTTAACGGCGAGATCTACAATTTCCGGGAACTGCGCGCGGAACTGGCGTCTCTGGGACATGTCTTCCAGACCCGCTCCGATTCCGAAATTCTGCTGGCCTCCTATATGCAGTGGGGCGAGGACTGTCCTTCCCGGCTGGCCGGGATGTTCGCCTTCGCCGTCTGGGAGCCCCGCGGCCGGCGGCTTTTTCTGGCCAGAGACAGGATGGGCAAGAAACCGCTTTTCTACACGGTTCTGCCTGACGAAACCCTGGTCTTCGCGTCGGAAATAAAGGCGCTTCTGAGATTTCCCGGCGTCACGCGGCGGTTCAACCCCGTGGCCATGGACCGCCTTCTGGACTACGGATTCAACCTCGCTCCATCCACGTTTTTCGAGTCCATATTCCAGGTCATGCCCGGCTCCAGCCTGCTCTGCACGGAGAACACGCGCCGGGAGCGGACTTACTGGCGGCTGCCCGAGGAAACGGCGGCCCTGTCCGAAGACGAAGCGGCGGACGGCCTGCGCCATCATCTGACCGAGGCCGTCCGCGCCCGGCTGGCGGCGGACGTTCCCGTGGCGTCGTATCTGAGCGGCGGCATCGATTCCAGTGCCGTGACAGGACTGTATGCCCGGCTGTCAGGGACGCCCGTGCACACCCTGTCCATCACCTTCGAGGAGGCCGGGTATGATGAGCGCCATTTCGCCCGGCTGGTTTCGGACCGGTTCGGTACAAGGCATCAGGAGTTCGCCTGCTCCATCGAGGAGCACGAGCTGGAAAATCTGGTCTGGTATCTGGAAACGCCGCTGGTCACTCTGCTCAATCTGCCCCTTTATCTGCTCTCCCGCCAGATTCGGAGCATGGGCTTCAAGGTGGTGCTGTCCGGGGACGGTGCCGATGAAATCCTCGGCGGGTACGACTATTTCAAACTTCTGAAGCTCATGGCCTTCATCGGCCGGAGGGAGACGCCGGGCCGGGCCGATCTTCTGCGCCGGGTCTTCCCGGCCCTGTCTTCTCCGGTTCAGACCTGGGCGCAGTACCGGATGCTCAGATCCTACCCCGTGGTGCATCCGGCCCTGCCTTACCGGTTTCAGGCCTTCCAGTTCAAAGACCAGCTTCTTGCTCCGCTCTTCCACGAGCGTCTGACCTCTCGCCGGGAAGAGCGTCTGGGCGAACTGCCCGCTGTCCCTGAATCCGCTCCGATTCTCAATCAGGCCCTTCTTTTCGAAGCCCGCATGCGCCTGCCCAACCTGACCCTGACCCTGGCCGACGCCATGAGCATGGCCAACTCCGTGGAATTGCGTTCGCCGTTCATGGATCACCGGCTGGTGGAATATGTTTTTTCCCTCCCGGCCCATTACAAGATGCGCGGGCTGAATGAAAAATTTCTGCTCAAGAAAAGCATGCGCGACGTGTTGCCGGGAGCCATCTGTCAGCGCCGCAAACAGCCTCTTGCTCCGCCATCCAGATGGTTCGTGCGGCGTTTCCGTACCGCGGTGGGGGATGTGCTCTCCGCCCGGACCGTGCGCGAAAAGGGCTATTTCCGGCCGGAATTCATCGACCACATGCTGCAAGAGTTCGACGCGGACAGTCCCATGGATTACAGCGGCGTGCTCATCGTGGCCTTTTTTCTGCATCTTTTCGATGATCTCTTTCTGCGGCCCGGAAGGGGCCTTGGTTGCTAATCGGAGCGGGAGCGGGTATCGGTTGCGCCCAAGAAGGAGACAGCCTGTACCATGAAAATCACCTGCCCCCAATGCGGTTTTGCCCGCACTGTCGACGACGAGATTCTGCCCCCCAGAGCAGTCATGGCTACATGCCCCAAATGTGCCCACCGGTTCAGATTCCGGGACTGTCCTCCACAGTCTGAGCCCGCGGCGGATCCAAACCTTCAGGAAGAAACGCCTGAACCGCAGGTGCAGGCGGTTCCGGAGCCTGCGGAGGCCGCCCCCGGCCCTCGGCCCGTGCCGCCGCCTGAACCCGTTGCGGAAGAAGACCTGTGGGAAAATCTGGAAGCGCTGAGCGAGGGCCAGGAAGACGCCCGCCAGAATCATGAGCCGGAAGCCTCGACGCCGCCTGCGTGGGAGAAGAGCGGGGCGGCTCCGGTCCAGGCTTTTGCCCAGACGGTTCTGGATGTCCTGTCCGACCCCCGGCGTTTCTTCTCCTCCATGCTTGTCCGCCGGGAGCTGCTGAAGCCTCTGCTTTTCTTTCTGATAATCGCCGAGGCCGTGGCGCTGTCCCGGCTTGTCTGGCAGATGCTGGACATTCTGCCTCCCGGAGTGATGATGGACGGGTTTGGCCAGAACACGCAGGCGGTTCTGGAGCTCATCGTGTACCCGCTGCAGGCGGGCGTGGTGTTTTTTCTGGATGTGGGTGTGAACCATCTGCTGCTGCGGGTGTTCAATGCCGACTCCAAGGGTTTTTCAGGCACCTTCCGGGCGGCGGCTTATAGTTCCGTGCCCCTTCTTTTTCTGATCGTGCCTTACATCGGTCTGCCCATGGGGCTGATCGGGTTCATGGTCTACAAGTTCTTCGGTTTCAAATACGTTCACCGGGCGGGCACGCAGCAGGTTCTCGCGGTGCTGAGCATCCCCATACTGCTGGGGCTGATCGGCCTTGTGCTCATGATTCTCCTGTTCAGAAACACTCCGGTGGTCTGACGGCGGGTCTGCCCGTCCGCCCCTTCAACCAGGTGAACCTGCGGGTTCACGCGAGGTATCATGATCGGCATTTCGAAACTCTACTGCGGTACGGTGGAACCCTCCGACGCCCTGCGCTACGGCCGTCATTCCGGCAAACTGCCGTCCCATCTGCTGCAATTCGCCAAGGATAAGAAACCCGTCGTGGTCTGGAACATGACCCAGCGATGCAATCTCAAGTGCGTCCACTGCTACGCGCACGCCGTGGAGCCGAGCAGGCACAAGGACCCTATTTCCACAGACCAGGCCAAGGCCATTATCGACGATCTGGCCGCCTTCGGCGCGCCGGTCATGCTTTTTTCCGGCGGCGAGCCTCTGGTCCGCGAAGATCTGGTCGAACTGGCCAAGTACGCCACGTCCAGGGGCATGCGGGCCGTCATCTCCACCAACGGGACGCTGATCACCAAGGCCAAGGCCAGGGAACTCAAGGGTGTGGGGCTCTCTTACGTGGGCATATCCCTGGACGGGGCTGAGGAAGTGCACGACCGTTTCCGCGCCGTGCCCGGCTCGTACAAAATGGCGCTCAAGGGTGTGGAGAACTGTCAGGCCGAGGGCCTCAAGGTGGGTCTTCGCTTCACCATCAACAAGCGCAACGCGGCGGAAATTCCGCACCTTTTCGACCTCATCGAGGCCATGGAAGTGCCTCGCATCTGTTTCTATCATCTGGTTTATTCCGGGCGCGGATCGGAACTGATCAAGGAAGATCTGGATCATGCCGAGACGCGGGCCGTGGTGGACCTGATCATGGACCGCACCCGCGCCCTGCACGACAAGGGCCTGCCCAAGGAAGTGCTGACCGTCGACAACCACGCCGACGGCCCTCACGTTTACTACCGTCTGCTGAAGGAAAACCCGGAGCGGGCCGCCGAGGTCATGGAACTGCTCAGGATGAACGAAGGCAATTCCTCGGGCCGTGGCATCGGCTGTATTTCCTGGGACGGTTCCGTGCATGCCGACCAGTTCATGCGCCATATCACCTTCGGCAATGTCCTGGAGCGCCCCTTCTCGGAAATCTGGACCGACCGGAACATCGAACTGCTGCACAAACTGAAGGACAAGCGTCCGCATGTGAAGGGCCGCTGTACCGCGTGCCGCTTTCTGAACATCTGCGGCGGCAATTTCCGCGCCCGCGCCGAGGCCTATTACGACGATTTCTGGGCTCAGGACCCGGCCTGTTATCTGACGGACGAGGAGATCACCGGAGAGCCTGTGTGAATATCCCGTCTCAGTCCTGTATTCCGCCGGGAATGTGTCCCCGGCCCTCTTTCTCTTCTACGGACCGGCCGATGAACGCATTGAGCATGAGACAGAATCCGGACGCAGGCGCGCGTCTTTCGCGGCCATGAACCGCGTGGCCATTACCGGTATCGGCGTTATCTCCACTCTGGGCAACGACACGGATACGGTGTCCCGGGCTCTGTACCGGGGACGGTCCGGCATTGTCAGCGACCCCGAGCGGCTTCGGCGCGGTTTTTCTTCTTCCCTCACCGGTGCCGTCAAGGATTTCGATCCTTCCGCCTGGCTGAACCGCAAGCAGCTGAAGACCATGCCGGATTTCGCCGTCATGGCCTATGCCGCTTCCATGGAGGCCGTCAGAACTTCCGGGCTGGAGCCCGATGACTTGCGCAATGACCGTACCGGTCTGGTTTTCGGTTCCGATTCCAGCTGTCTGGCCGCCCTCGAACAGGTGGAACTGCTCCGGGAGCGCGGGGAAACGGCGCTCATCGGCAGCGGGCTGGTTTTTCGCTCCATGACTTCCTGCGTGACCATGAATCTGAATACGCTGCTCGGCACCCGCGGCGCGTGCTGGACCATCAGTTCGGCCTGTTCCAGCGGCGGGCACGCCGTGGGTCAGGCGGCGGATCTCATCGCTTTGGGCCGCCAGGACCGGGTTCTCTGCGGCGGGGCGCAGGAGATCAACTGGGAGTCCATGTGCAGTTTCGACGGTCTGGGCGCGTTCTCGGCCCGGCTGGACCGGCCCGAGGCGGCCAGTCGTCCCTTTGACCGGGCGCGTGACGGACTGGTGCCGAGCGGCGGGGCGGCCGCGGTGCTGCTCGAAAATTACGATCTGGCCCGCAGACGGGGAGCGCGCATTCTGGGAGAAGTGGCCGGGTACGGCTTTTCCTCCGATGGCGAGAGCCTGTCCGTGCCCAGCCGGGGCGGTCTGGCCCGGGCCATGACCGCTGCGTTGCGCGCGGCCGGACTGACCCCGGACCGGATCGATTACATCTGCGCCCACGCCACCTCCACGCCCGCCGGAGACCGGGCCGAGGCTGAAAATATCCTCGATGTGTTCGGGCCGACCAAGCCTTGCGTCTCTTCCACCAAATCCATGACCGGGCACGAGCTGTGGATGTCCGGGGCTTCGCAGGTGGTGTACTCCACCCTCATGGCCAGGGACGGCTTCATCGCCCCCAACATCAACTTCGAGGAACCGGACGAAATTTCGGCCGGCCTGAATATCGCGGCTTCCGTCATCGACCGTCCGCCGCGCACGGTGCTGTGCAACGCGGCGGGTTTCGGCGGCACCAATTCCTGCCTCGCACTGCGGTTTGGGACATGACGCCCCGGTTTGTGGTCATCGGGGCCGGTGTTTCCGGCATGAGCGCGGCCCTGCTTTTGGCCCGGCACGGATACGCCGTGACCCTGGTGGAGAAGTTTCCCCTCCCGGCGCCCACACTGCGCGGCTTTTTCCGGCAGGGCGCGTACTTTGACACAGGGTTGCACTATCTCGGCGCTTTCGGACCGGGAGAAATTCTGGACACGTATTTCCGCGCTCTGGGCCTGACCGGACTTGAGCGTCGGCCTTATGCTGCGGATGGCTTTGATTGCATCCGTTACCCCTCGCTGAACGCCGAATTTCGCATTCCCGCCGGTTATGACCGGGCTCTGGAGACCCTGGGGACCGCCTTCCCCCATGAAATTCCCGCCATCCGGACCTATCTGGCGGCCGTGCGAAAGGAGTTCGAGGCCTCTCCGTTTCTGAATCCGGACCGGCCTTTTCAGAGTGCCGGTCTGGCCGCTGTCGGCGACAGCAGCACGCTGGCCGGATATCTGGATTCCCTGACGGACGACGCGCTGCTCAAGTCTGTTCTGTCCGTGCACTGTCTGTTGCATGGCGTGTCCCCGCGGGAGGTGGCCTTTGCCCATCACGCCAGAGTCGCGGGCTCATATCTGCAATCCGTGCATGGCGTGGCCGGGGGCGGCCTGAGTCTGGTCCGCGCTTTCGAGCGCGCCCTGCGGGTGGCCTCGGTGGAACTGCGCTGCGGGTACGGAGCGCGGCGGATACTGCTGGATTCCGCCGGAGCCGTCCGCGCCGTGGAGATTTCGGATGGCTGTGTCATCGAGACTCGGGGCGTGCTGTGCACCGCGCATCCGAAATTTCTGCCGGAACTTGCGCCCGAAGGCTTCCGTCCGGCCTACCGGCGGCGCATCAGGGCCCTGATGGACACTCCCTCTGCGTACATGCTGTTCGGCCTTTCCGAGCCTGTCGGCGCTCTTGAAGGGCGAAACCTGTTCATCTGTCCGGAGACGGATGTCACCGCGTTTTTCCGGCCCGGCCGGACGCCGGAGCAGGGGCCGTTCTACGTCGTGTCCGGCGCGGAAGCGGGGAATGGCAGGCGGACCGTGACCGTCATCGCGCCGGGATATATGGATGATGTGGCGCAATGGGCGGATTCGCGGCCGGGCAAGCGCCCCGGAGAGTACGGGCGGCATAAGCACGCCCGGCTCGAGGCCATGGCCGGGGCTGTGCTGCGCCATGCTCCGGAACTTGCGGGTGTGTCTTTCGTGGATGGGGCCACGCCGCTCACCCTGCGCGATTTCATGCACGCTCCGGTGGGCAGTCTGTATGGCGCCGGGCACACGGCGGGGCAGTTCAATCCCGCGCCCGTTACGCGCATTCCGGGTCTGTGGGCGGCCGGGCAGGGGGTGGTCGCTCCGGGCGTGCTGGGTGCCGTGGTCTCGGCCTTTCTGGCCTGCGGCTGCGTGATCGGGCATGATATTCTGCGGGAGGAGGTGCGCGCATGCCGCTGAGGCGGGTGGTCATCACCGGGCTTGGGGCTGTTTCGCCTTTGGGCCTTGGCGTGGAGCCGATGTTCGCGGGTCTGCTGGCCGGGGCGAGCGGCATTGTCCGCGTGCCGGAACTGGAGCGTGTTCATGGTCTGGGGCCGAGAGTGGCCGGGCTGGTCCGCGATGTGGACGCCAGCATCGTGCCGCGCAGGATCAGGCGCTCCATGTCGGCCATGTCGGTTTTTTCCCTGTTCGCGGCGCGGGAGGCCCTGGCCCAGGCCGGGGTGGACGCGGAGACGGTCGCGGGCGGCAGTCTGGGGGTGGCTCTGGGCTCCACCGTGGGCAGCGTGTCCACCATGGAGGAGTTCTTTACGCAGTATCTGCCCGGCCAGAGCGTGGAGCACACCAGATCCATGATGTTTTTCCGCATCATGAGCCATTCCTGTGCATCCAATCTGGCTCAGGCTCTGGGGATCACGGGGCGTGTCCTGGCCCCGGCGGCGGCCTGTTCCACGGGGTGTCAGGCTGTGGGACTGGGTTTCGAGACCGTGGCGCTGGGCCGTCAGGACATGATGCTCTGCGGCGGGGCGGACGAATTTCATCCCCTCACGGCGGCCACCTTCGACACCATTCAGGCCGCGTCCACAAAATACAACGACGCTCCGCAGCGCACGCCGCGTCCTTTCGACCGGGACCGGGACGGTATTGTCTGCGCCGAGGGCGCGGGCATCCTGCTGCTGGAAGCTCTTGATTCCGCTCTGGCGCGCGGTGCGGACATCCTGGCCGAGGTGGCCGGATTCGCCTCCACATCCGATGCAACGAGCATCGCGAGCCCGGATCCGGAGCCGGTCCGCCGGTGCATGGAAGAAGCCCTCGACCATGCGCGTCTGCGCCCCGAAGACATCGGCTATGTCAACGCCCATGCGACAGGCACCGTGCAGGGCGACGAGGCCGAGGCCAGGGCCATCGGGCGGCTTTTCGGAGCGGCCACGCCCGTTTCCAGTCTGAAGGGGCACATGGGCCATACCATGGCGGCCAGCGGGGCGCTGGAACTTGCCGCCTGTGTGCGGATGCTTGCGGCCAGGCGGCTTGCCCCCACCCGCAATCTTGACAATCCCGCGCCCGAATGTTCAGGCCTGTTCTTGCCTCGCCGTGTTCTGCCGTTGGAATCCGGAGCGCTCATCAAGAACAATTTCGCCCTGGGCGGAGTCAATTGCTCGGTCGTACTCAGGAGATTCACCCATGACGAATGAAGAAGTCATCGCGCGCACCAACGCCGCCATTGCCACGGAATTCGAGCTGGACCCATCGGCTTTGAAACCGGAGGCATCCTTCAAGGATGATCTGGGACTGGACAGTCTGGACGCCGTGGACATGGTCATCGTGCTGGAGCAGGAATTCGGCGTCAAAATAGGCAAGGATCCCCGCATCGCGGCCATCCGCAATCTGGCCGACCTGCACGCTTTCATGATCGAGAAGAAACAGGCCATGGACGCCTGAATTCCCATGGCCGCGCGGCGTCCTTTCCGGGAAATGCTCATGAACGCCGGTTTTTACGGCGGCCTGCTGCTGTTGACCGCGATCACCATCATTTTTTCCCCGCCCGCATACTGCTGGCTGCGCGTGAAGGGGCTGGACTCCGGGCGGGCCGTGCGGCGCATCGTCTGGCTGTACGGACGGGGCTGGCTCCATCTGCTCTCTGTTTTTGTTCCGGTTCGCGTCAGAACCGGCGCTCGGGAGGATTATCCCGTCCCCTGCATCGTGGTGGCCAACCATCAGTCCTTTTTCGACGCCTTCTGCATGGGATCTCTGCCCATTTACGATCTGGCCTTCGTGGTCCGGGCCTGGCCTTTTCGCATTCCCTTTTACGGGCCGTACATGCTGCTTGGAGAATATCTGAACAGCGAAAATCTTTCTGCCGCGGAATTTCTGACCTTGGGGAAAGACCGCCTGAACCGGGGCGTTTCGCTGATCATTTTCCCCGAGGGTACGCGCAGCGCCACAGGCAGGCTGGGGCGCTTCTATTCCGGAGCCTTCACCCTGGCCGTGGAGGCGGGCGTGCCCATTGTGCCTCTTTGCATCCACGGCACAGGGCGGTTTTTGTCCAGAGGGCGGGCCTGGGTCCGCCGGGCGGAAATTTCCATCACGACCCTGCCGCCCCTGCATCCGGCGGCGTTTGCGGAGCATGGTCCCGGAGCGCACCTGTCGCTGCGCAGGGAAACGAAGAATGTTCTGGACCGCGAACTGCGCCGTCTGGACGGAAGCGCAAATTTCCACTGCCCATGAACCACAACAGAGGAGGAAAAAATGAATTCCCGTTTTCTGCATTTTTCCATCATGGCTTTGTTTGCCTGCGCTCTGCTTTTCATGACGGGATGCCGCGTCGCTACTTTGGCCAACGTCAGGAATTCGCCCGTTCCGGTCATGAGCCAGAAACAGAGTGCGGACAATGTCAAACAGGCCATCCTCAGGGCCGGCGCTGAACGCGGCTGGCGCATGACCCCGGCCGGAGAAGGGCATATTGTGGGCGATCTGCGGCGTCGCTCGCATCGGGCCGTGGTGGACATTTTCTATACCGACAGAGCCTATGACATCATCTACAAGGACAGTTCCAACCTGAAGTACGACCGGGCGAAGTCCAGGATCCACAGCAACTACAATGCGTGGGTCAGAAATCTGGACGATACCATTCAGCGGGAGCTGACCATGGGGAGATAGTGCGGTTTTTCGCCGCGTCTGCGGTTCATGCCGGGACGCAGCCTCTGATCCGAAGGCCTTGGGAATCGTCCGTCCCGGAATATGTTTTGACGGAACGCGGCATCGGCTCTATTTGGATATAATATCCATTTTCCGGTTTCAGAGGTGGAAACTTCGCGGCCCAGGCAATTTTCATTTTTGAAGGAGGATTCCCATGACCAAGGAATTCATTGTGTCCACCACATGCCCCCAGTGTGGTCTGGAAAGCACGGAGACGTATGACGAGCAGACCATGCGGGAGCGTTTCGGCAACGATTCCACGGTGACGGTCCTGTGTGCCGGATGCCAGGCGGATTTCGAACAGCCTCTGGCCTGCGCCGAGTGGGACGACTACTGCAAGGAAATCCCTCTGGCCGCCGACGTGTGAGAGACGGAGCACATGATCATCATTGCAACGGCATGTGGGCAGTGCCCTTTCCTGAGTCTGGAAGAGGACAGGCGGGTCTGTAATATCTCCCTGCCCAAGCATCGTCCCGTGGACGATGAAAGCGGCCGTCCGTCCTGGTGCCGGTTGCGCAAGGAGCAGGTCGTCGTCCGGGATTTCAAGTGATCCCATGCTTGGCGCTTCCCCGGAAAGCCGGATGAATAACCGGCGGGGCGCATTGACAAGAAATTTTTTTTACCCTAGCAGAGGCCTTTGCAAATTCTTTTTCCGGAACGGAAAAATTTTTATGGCACAACATTCAAGGAGGAATCGAGCATGGCACAAATTGAATTCGAGGGAAAAGCTTTCGAAATCGACGAAGACGGCTTCCTGCTGAAGTTTGAAGACTGGGCTCCCGAATGGGTTGACTATGTCAAGGACAGCGAAGGCATCGCCGAAATCACTCCCGCCCACCAGGAAATCCTGGACTTCTTGCAGGACTACTACAAGAAGAATGGTATCGCCCCCATGGTGCGCATTCTCTCCAAGTCCACCGGCTACAAACTGAAACAGATCTACGAGTTGTTTCCCTCCGGCCCCGGTAAAGGCGCTTGCAAAATGGCTGGCCTGCCCAAGCCCACCGGTTGTGTGTAATTCATTTTTTTTCGGACCTTCGTGAGAAAACCCTGCTTCGGCAGGGTTTTCTCGTTTCAGGGGCAAGTGTTTTATTCTCCGGCCATGTCCGCCGGGAAGTTTTCGCAGTGTACGGAGTCTCTTCAGGGCCGGTCCGTATCATGACCCTGGCTGTGCCGGTGTGGCCTTCCCGGCCAGTCTGTCCAGTAGGGAAAAAGACTGTTCCAGCGTACAGCGTTCGTCGATGCTCTGTTGCAGAAAGGAACGGATGGGCTGGTTCATTTCCAGAGCCAGATCTATCTCGGGATTGCTTCCCGGAACATAAGCCCCGATATTGATCATGTCTTCAACCCGGTTGAACGTGGCCAGCATGCGGATCAGCCGTTGCGCGTGCATCCGCGTCTCTTTGGACGTAATGTCTCCGCTCAGGCGGCTTACGCTCTTCAGCACGTCGATGGACGGATAATGCCCCTGGTCCGCCAGCTCCCGGGTCAGGACGATGTGCCCGTCGAGAATGGAGCGCACGGCGTCGGCCACGGGCTCATTGAAGTCGTCGCCTTCCACCAGCACCGTGTAGATGCCGGTGATGCTGCCCGTGGCCGACCGGCCCGCCCGTTCCAGCAGCCTGGGGAGCAGGGAAAAAACCGTGGGCGTGTATCCGCGGGTGGTGGGCGGCTCGCCCGCGGCCAGGCCCACTTCCCGTGCGGCCATGGCGAAGCGGGTCACGGAATCCATCATGAGCAGCACGTCTTTGCCCTGATCCCGGAAAAATTCGGCCATGGCCGTGGCCGCGTAGGCCGCGCGCATGCGTATCAGCGGTCCCTGATCCGAAGTGGCCACAATGAGAACCGATCTGGCCAGCCCTTCCGGCCCCAGATCCTTTTCGATGAAATCCACCACTTCCCGGCCGCGTTCGCCGATGAGCCCGATGACGTTCACATCGGCAGAGGTGTAGCGCGCGATCATGCCCATGAGCGTGCTTTTACCCACGCCCGAACCGGCCATGATGCCCACTCTCTGTCCTTTGCCCAGGGTCAGCAGCGCGTTGATGCTGCGTACGCCCACATCCAGCGATTCGTTGATGCGCGGGCGGCTCAGGGGATTGGGCGGATCGGCATGCAGGGGATTATAGCGGGCCGGGAAAACAGGGTGTTCCGGATCCAGGGACTGGCCGAAGGCATCCACGGCGCGGCCCAGATACCGGTTGCCCACGGGAAAGTGCGGAGGCGTGCTGGTGTTGCGGATGAGGCTGCCGGGCCGTACGCCGCGCATCTCGCCATAGGGCATGAGCAGCACTACGTCGTCGCGAAAGCCCACCACTTCGGCGTTGACCGCCTGGCTGTGCTGGCTGTCGGGCAGAATCTGGCACAGGGAGCCAAGCGGAGCCTTGATGCCCCGGCCCTCGGCCACCAGCCCGACCACCTTGGTCACTTTGCCATAGGACTGGACCGGGCGGAGGCTGCCCAGAAGCTGGAGGGTGCCGTCCAGATCCGCGGTCATGGCATGTCCATGCCCGTTTCGGGGGTGGAAGGGCCGGACTCCCGATATTCGTCAAGAATATGCCGCACCTGCTCGAAGCGGGAGGTCACGGAGTTGTCCACCAGACCGTCTCCGCTTTCCAGACGCAGGCCGCCGGGGCCGAGATCGGGCGCGGAGCGGATGGTCAGTTCCGGCAATTCCGGCGCGATTTCCCGGGCATGCCCGGCCAGTTCGCGGGCCAGGGGCAGATCGTCCGGGCAGACATGCAGGGTCACGGTGGTGCGAGCCTGAAGGTTGTCCACAGCTTCTTCCAGCAGGGTTTTCAGAATTTCCTCCCGCCGTTCCTCAAGCATCACGCCCAGGGTTTTTTCCAGCCCCGCGCGCATGATCTGAAAGAGCGTGTCTTTGTGCGCATGAAATACCCGCTCTTTTTCATCCATCAGAGCCTGTCTGAGGGAGGCCAGAAACTCCGCCGCCCTTTGGGCCTCGGCCTGCCCCAGGGCCGTCGCTTCGGCCTGTCCGGCGCTGAATCCCTCGTCGCGGGCCTGCTCGCGGATGCTTTCGGCCTCGGCCAGCGCCTGTTCCAGGATTTCTCTGGCCTTTTGCCGGGCCCGGCCGCGGACCTGTTCCATGTAAAGGGCTTCGGTCTCGTCGTTCCAGCGCAGATCGGTGCGGCAATGCAGTGCGGCCGTGCCGCCATGGGACACGACCCGGCCGGGGGAAAAGGACAGGGCGTGATCAGACAAGGACGTCTCCTCCACTGCCGGCGATGATGATGCGGCCCTCGGCCTCCAGGCGGCGCACCTGCTTGACGATATTCTGCTGGGCCGTCTCCACGTCGGAAAGTTTGACCGGCCCCATGATTTCCAGGTCCTCGCGGATCATGTTGGCCGCGCGCTCCGACAGGTTCTTGAAGAACTTCTGGCGCAGGTCCTCCGCCGCGGTTTTCAGCGCCATGGTCAGGTCCTCGTTGCTGATTTCCTTGAGCAGTTCGCGGATGCCTCGCTCGTCGATCTTGATGATGTCCTCGAACACGAACATGAGCTGCTTGATCTCTTCGGCCAGCTGTGTGCTCTCTTCCTCTATGTCGGCCATGATCTCTTCTTCGGTGGCGCGGTCGATGGCGTTCAGTATCTCCGCCACGGAGCCGACTCCGCCGACCTTGCGGCCTTCCTTGCCGCCGATGGCGATGAGCTGGTTTTGCAGCACGCGGTCCACCTCCATGAGCATTTCCTCGGCCACGGATTCGAGCTTGGCCAGCCGCATGACCACCTCGGCCCGCACGCCCGCGCTCAGGTGCTGGAGCAGATTGGCCGCGCTGTCCGGAGGCAGATGCCCAAGGATGAGAGCCAGGGTCTGGGGATGCTCGTTTCTGAGGATCTGGGCCAGAATTTTGGGGCTGACGTTCTGGAGTTCCTTGAACGGCGCCGGCCCGGCGTCGAAGTCGAGCTCTTCCATGATGTACCGGGCCGTGTCCGAATCCAGATTGGAGGCCAGCATCCGGCGGACCTGATCCTGCCCGCCGTAGAGCATTTCCTTGCCCAGAGCCATGGCCTGGTTGAATTCCCGCAACACTTCCTCGGCCTGTTCCTTGGTCACGGTGTTCAGTTTGGCCATGGCCTTGGATACGGCCGTTATTTCGGGGCGGTCGAGCTTTTTGAAGACATCGGCGGCAAAGGCGTCGCCCAGGGCCAGAACGAGGATGGCCGTCTTCTGGGGGCCTGTCAGTTTTTCGGCCATTTACGCTTCTCCCTGAGCCAGCCACTGGCGCATGATCAGCACTGCCTGGTCCATGTTCTGCTCCACCATCTGCTGCGCCAGATATTTGGCGTTTTCGATGCGCTTGGCCGCGTCCACAGCCGCCAGATCCTCTTCGCTCATGTTTTCGGTCAGGGCCTTCATTTCCTCGGCGGCTCCCAGCTCCTGCTGTTCCTGCACGGTGGGATCCTCCACCTTCGGCCGGAGCAGGGCCAGCACCACGGGCCGGACCACAAAGAAAAGGAAGAGCAGGATGACCAGCACGTTCAGAACCGGCTTGCCCAGCAGCTGGAAGTACCGCGAGGCCGTATCCAGGGCGGAGAAGCTTTCGCCTTCCACAGGATCGCCGAAAGCGATGGAGGAGACCTCGATGGCGTCCCCGCGGACTTCGTCGAAGCCCACGGCCCGCTGCGCGAGCTGGCGGATCTGGGCCAGCTGGTCCGCACCGAGGGGCTCGAAAGTCCGGGAGCCATCCTGCTGCGTGACATATTTGCCGTCAACCAGGACGGCCACGCTCAGGCGTTTGACCGCGCCGATCTGGGCGACGATCTGCCGTTCCTCGCGGTTGATGTCGAAATTGGTGGTGGAGGAGGTGCGCGTGCTTTCCTGCGTTGTGCCGGAGCCGCTCAGCAGGTCGTTCTCACCCCGGTAATTGGGATCCGGAGTGCCGCCGCCCACGTTGGCCGCGCCCCTGTTTTCCTCTTCGTTTTTGACTTCGCTGCGGACCACCGCGGATTTGGGGTCGAAGGTTTCCTTGCGGATGGTCGTCCGGTCGAAGTCCAGGTCCGCGTTGACCCGGACGATGGCCCGGCCGGGCCCCACGATGGGCGTGAGGAGCTGCTCCACGCGCTGTTCCAGCTGGCGCTGCACGTTCATCTGGTATTCGAGCTGGGTGGAGGTCATGCCGGCCATATCCGTGTCGGAGCGGGGTTCGTAGAGCACCTTGCCCCGGCTGTCGGCCACGGTGATGTGTTCGGGGCCCAGCCCTTCCACGCTGGTGGACACCAGATTGACGATGGCCTGCACCTGCTGCTGGGCGAGGCTCCGGCCGCCGCTGAGCTTGAGCATGATGGCCGCTGACGGCGGAGCCTGCTCTTCCACGAACAGGCTTTTGCTGGGCAGCACCAGATGCACGCGGGCGCTCTCCACTTCGGGCAGCTCGGAGATGGTCCGGGACAGTTCGCCCTGCAGGGCCCGCTGGTAGTTGATGTTCTGCACGAAATTGGTCTGGCCGATCTTGTTCTCGTCGAAGAGCTCGAAGCCGATGCCTTGGCCGTGCAGCACATTCTCGCCGGCCAGCTTGAGCCGCGCCTCGTACACATGGCTTTCCGGCACCAGAATGGTCGAGCCGGAATCGGCGATCTCGTACGGAATTTTTTCCTTCTTCAGAAAGTTGACCACGCCGGCGGCGTCTTCCTGGTACAGATGGCTGTACAGCACCTTGTACTCCGTCCTGTTCATCCAGAAGAGCAGCGCGGAAAGGACGATCAGAAGCGAAGCAAGCAGCCCGCCGAGCAGCACCCGCTGCGGCAGGGAGATATTTTTCCAGAAATCCGTGGCCCGGGCCAGGGAGTTTTGCACAAATGGGGGCATGACGCGTCCTCGGGAAATTTATCAGAATTGCAGGCGCATGAGTTCCTGGTAGGCCTGCATGACCTTGTTCCGCACGGCGGCGGTCATATCCATGGCCAGTCCGGCCTTTTGCAGCGTGATCATCAGTTCGTGCACGTTCTGGTTCTTGCCCGTGGCGAAATCCTGAATCATGGCTGTTTTCTCTGCCTGCATCTCGTTCACCTTGCCCAGGGATTCCTGGATGGTGTCAGCGAATGACCGGGTGGCTTCCCCGGTTCCGGCGTTCTGTAAGGCGGCTCCCTTGGAAGTGAGTCCCCCCGCTGCGGAGTATGCCTTGAGGGCCAAAGGTGTGATGGTCATGTGTATCTCCCGGATGCCCGCCCCGGAGCGGGCGCTGGCTTATGTATTCCTTTACTACCGGCCGATTTCCAGGGCCTTGGAGAACATGCTCTTGGCCGTGGTGATGGTGGATACGTTGGCCTCGTAGGCGCGCATGGCCGAAAGCATGTTGGTCATTTCCTCCACCACATTGATGTCCGGATAGGCCACATAACCTTCGCTGTCCGCGTCCGGGTGTCCCGGCTCATAGACCATTTTCAGGGCGCGGCGGTCGTTCTGGATGGAATCCACCCGCACGCCTTTGACTTCCTGATCCAGAGCCGAATTCATAGCCTTGGAGAAGGGGCTCTGGACTTCGGCTTCCCTGAAGATGACTTCCTTGCGGCGATACGGCCCGCCGCCCACGGTGCGGGTGGTTTTGGCGTTGGCCAGATTCATGGAGGTGACATTGAGATGCGTGCGCTCGGCCTTGAGCCCGGATGCGCCGACATCAATGGCGGTCATCAGATCCATTACTTGCCTCCTTCCTGGATGAGCTGCTTCATGCCCGAGAAGTTTTTCTGCATGACGGTGGCCAGGGTGTTGTACACCAAGGTGTTTTTGGCCATGGTCGCTGTTTCCCTGTCCAGATCGACATTGTCCGTGCCCTGAACCACGCGGGGATTCAGATCCCTGACGACGGATGCCTCGGTGGAGTCCGGAGAGAATTTGGCGGGGAGGTGTTTGGGGTGCGTCCTGCTGACGGGGCCATTCTGGGAAATGCCCAGAGCGGCCTGGAGGTCCTTTTCAAATTCCAGAGTCCGGGCTTTGTAGCCGGGAGTGTTTATATTGGCCAGGTTGCCGCTGACGATGTTTTGACGCTGAATCTGGAAGTCCATGACTCTGGCCGTCAAATCGATGTGGTCCGGGAAAAGGCTTTTCATTGCTGAACCTCGTGTGCCTCAAGGCTGTGTGTTTCCTGATGCCGAAAGCCTCGGCGTCATTTGTGCCTACCTTTTAGCAATCACTGTTCCATTTCGTTCGACATAAAATTTCCAGCAATTAAAAATGGTTATGGTTTGATGGTGTGGCAGGGGAGCCTCTCGAAGGGCTGTGGTCATTTTTGGTCTCCTTTTTGCTTGGCTGGTTCCGAAACGGACACGGATGCGAGGCGGCAGTCCGCCGGAAGCGTCGGGATATTTTCAGAAAGGAGAATACAATGAGTTCCCATCTCGATTACGAAATCAACAAGGAACTGGGCGAATGTTATCTGTTCATGGGTGATCTGGACAAGGCCGAGGACTATTATCAGAAGGCTGCCGGAAACAATGGTGTGCATCCGGATCCGTATCTGGGGCTGGCCACCATCGCCGTGCAGCGCGGCGATCTGGAGCAGGCCCTGTCCATGTATGAAAGGGCCGACGGAATCGCCTCTTCGGACAAGTCCCTGGCGGGCATGGCGCTGGTCCGCGGCCAGCAGGGAGATCAGGATGCGGCGTGCGGGCTTTATCTGCAATCCCTAAGCCGTAACCCCGGCAATATGGTGGCGCTTTTCGGCCTGGTTCAGGCCGCCCATCTGGCTGGCCGCACTCAGGATGCCGTTGCGCCGCTGAACAGCTATCTGGAACTGCACCCATACAAGAGTGAGGTCCGCTACGCTCTGGCCGGGTGCTTGGTTTCCTGTGGCCGGAAAGACGAAGCCAAAGCCCAGCTGGAGCTGATTCTGAATCAGGATCCGGCATATGCCCCGGCAGCGGAGCTTCTGGGGCAGTTATAATGCCGGGCCGCAGCCGGACGTGAGCCCCCAGGCATCGACCGGTCATGAGTGAAAAACGACGGGCCGGCAGCTCCCAGTGTTCTGTGGAAGCCGCCGGCCCGTTTGTTTTCGATGTGGATGGGAAATCGCCCGTGACCCGGGGCTACTGCTTGGCCGGAGTCATCCTGTAGCGGTAGACTTCGTGGATTTCCTTGTCATAGCCGGGATAGAAGCCCTTGCCCATGCCCAGCACGATGCGCGCGCCGCGGTTGAAAAGCACCAGCAGTTCCCCTGTTTCCGGGTCCATGCTGAGGCCTTCTATCTCTCCCTGCCGCTTCACTTCGGTGAAGGTCTTTTCCAGAGTGACCTGGGCGCTGGTCTGATCGGACACATTCACTCTGTACATGTGGTCCGGCTCGTCAAAATCGGCATCTCCGTCATCGGCCGTCACATACAGCGCACCCTTGTGATAATACACGCCCTGGACCCATTGCGGCACAGGGAATATATGCACCTTGCGCAGATATTTTCCGCTGTCCAGGCTGTATTCGTACAGATAGCGGCCGCTCTCCTCGCCCACCCATGAGCACATCCAGACCGTGCGCTTGTCCCTGTCCACGCAGATGCCCGATACCTCCTGCTGTCCGGAGGAGGGATCGAACTTGAAGGTCCGTTTGAACTTCAGGGTTTCGGCGTCATGGATGGCGATCTGGATATCCTTGCCCACGCCGTCCATGAAATTCTCGGCGCTGATGAAGAGCTCTCCTTCGAATACGTCGATGTCGCCGATATGGTTGGACGGAATGGCATAGCCTTCAAAGGGATTTTCGTTGCTGAGCAGCAGCTTGCCGTCCTTGCCGTATTTGTAGAGGGATTTGCTGCCGCTGACGTAATAATATTTGCCGTCCGTGGCGATGCCCTGTCTGCCTTTGACTTCGAAATCACCCTTGAGAGCGTATTCGTATCCTGCTCGGCAATCGACCGCGCCGGGCATTTTGTCCTTTGCAAAAAGTTGCCCGGCTCCGGCCAGGCAGAGCCCGGCCACCAGCAGTCCAGTCAGTTTTTTCATCTGTTCCCCCTTGGGTTTGAGTGAATGGAGAAGACGGAACTTCCCGTAAAAATTACGCGGAAATGCCTTCGGGCCTGTCCGTTTCTGTCAGCTTCTTCTGCCGGAAACAAGGGCGGAAGGTCTTGATCTCAGGATGGCCGCATGTGAGAACCGTTATCCACAGAAGGGTTGGGCAATGCCCTGTGGAAAAGATTTTTATTGATACCGCCGGGCAAGGCTGCCTATAAGTGCTTTTGTTTCACAATAAATCTTCAGGCGCAGGGAACCCGGTGTGAGTCCGGGACGGTCCCGCCGCTGTAACCTCTGCAAATGCCGCGTACCACGATGCCACTGCCTGCGGGCGGGAAGGCGGTATGCGGAACGGGGAAGTCAGAATACCGGCCTGAAGCATTCCCTCTTAACTCTCCGCACGCGGATGCGGGGTGTTGGGAACTTCTCGAAACGCTTCACTTTTTCGGGCGTTCATGACGGAAACGAATTGCGCGTGGGATCGCGTGCGCGGCATCGCGCCTGTGAGCCTTTGCGACTGGCCGGGCAGGGTATCTTGCGTCCTGTTCACGGGTGGGTGCAACCTGCGTTGCCCCACCTGTCACAATGGCGGGCTGGCCTGGACATGGCAGACCCTGCCGGTTCTGGGCCGCAAATCCCTTCTGGAAGATATGCGCAGGCGGCGTTTCTGGCTGGACGGCATCGTGCTGTCCGGGGGAGAGCCTACCTGTATTCCGGATCTGGAAGACCTGCTGGCGGACCTGAAGACCATCGGCCTGCCGGTCAAGGTGGATTCCAACGGCTCGGCTCCGGATGTGCTGGAGCGGCTGCTGGTTTCGGACCTGGCGCAGACCCTGGCCGTGGACGTGAAAGGTCCCTGGGACCGCTATCCGGAACTGACCGGGGGCATGGCCGAGGCTTCGGCCCGGCAGAGTCTGCGGGAAGTTTTTGCTCTGGCTCTGGCTCATCCGGGGCGGGTATACTTCCGGTGCACCAAGGTCCCCGCGTTGTCCGCAGCCGATCTGGCGCGGACCCGCGCTCAGGTTCCGGAGGAACTGCCCCTCGTGTTTCAGGAATTCGTTCCACCACCGGAAAAGTGAAACATTTTTGAATCTTCGCCTTTTTTGGAGAATGCATGCCAAAGAACATTGTCAAACGTGACGGCCGTATTGAAACCTGGTCTCTGGAGCGTATCGCCCAGGCCATTCTGAAATCCCTGAACGCCAGCGGAATCAAGGATCCGCTTCTGGCCAGACGCCTGGCCAGGAAAGTGGAGGCCAAACTGGAAGGAATGGCCAGTCCCGAACAGGAAATGGTCCAGGATACGGTGGAGCAGGTGCTCATGGAATCGCGGCTGTATCATGTGGCCAGACGCTATATCGTCTATCGCGAAAAGCGGCGGCAAATCCGCAGCGAAACCGAAACTTTTCTGGACGTGACCGAGACCATCGACAGCTATCTGAACAAGTCCGACTGGCGGGTCAGCGAGAACGCCAATATGGCCCATTCCTTTCAGGGGCTCATGCTGCATCTGTCCGGATCGGTGCAGGCCCGGTACTCTCTGGAAAAATATCCCGAAGAAATCCGCCAGGCCCACGAGCACGGCTATTTTCATATTCACGACCTGTCTTTCGGCCTGGCCGGATACTGCGCCGGGTGGTCCCTGCGCGACCTGCTGCTGGAGGGCTTCAACCTGGAAGGCCGCTGCTCTTCCGGACCGCCGCGGCATTTCGACGCGGCTCTGGGGCAGATGGTCAATTTCCTCGGCACGCTGCAAAATGAATGGGCCGGGGCCCAGGCCTTCAACAATGTGGATACATACCTGGCCCCTTTTGTCCGGTACGACGGCTTGAGCTACGACGATGTCCGGCAGGCCATGCAGAAATTCGTGTTCAACCTGAATACCACCTCGCGCTGGGGAGGGCAGAGCCCCTTTACCAACCTGACCTTCGACCTCACGCCTCCCGCGCATATCGCGTCGGAAGCGGCCATTATCGGCGGGGCCCTGACGGACTCCGTGTACGGCGATTTCGGGCCGGAAATGGAAATGATCAACCGGGCCTTTCTGGAAGTGATGCTCGGCGGAGACTACCACGGGCGCATCTTTTCCTTTCCCATTCCGACCTACAATGTGACGCCGGATTTTCCCTGGTCCTCCGAAGTGGGACGGCTGCTTCTGCAGCTGACAGCCAAATTCGGGGCTCCATATTTCCAGAACTTCATCAATTCCGACCTCAAGCCCGAAGATGTGCGCTCCATGTGCTGCCGCTTGCAGATGGACCTGCGCGAGCTGCGCAAGCGCACGGGTGGCCTTTTCGGCGCGGGCGACCTGACGGGCTCCATCGGCGTGGTGACTCTGAATCTGCCCAAGCTGGCCTACTTGGCCCAGGGCGAGGAGGATTTTCTGGATCTGGTGGGAGAGTATGCCACACTGGCCAAGGACTCTCTGGAGTTCAAGCGCAAGATGGTCGTGGACAACATGGAAAAGGGCATGTTTCCCTTTTCCCGGCGGTATCTCAAAAACGGATTTCGCGGGCACTTCAGTACCATTGGACTGGTGGGCGGTCACGAGGCCTGCCTGAACCTGCTGGGCAAGGGCATTGAAACCGAGGCCGGAACGCGTCTCATGATCCGCACTCTGGACTATCTGCGCGAACTGACATCC
>JAUMXF010000118.1:690-5948 GCA_030529235.1 Pseudomonadota bacterium | reverse complement strand
ATCTGAACGATCCGAAATTCAGCATCGGCGGCATCGTGGCCCAGGCGTTTCTGGGGCTCATCCTCAAGGCCGTGACTTCTCCCTTCAGCCTGCTGGGCAGCCTGATCCCCGCAGGCACCCCGGACCTGAGCCATCTGCAATTCCCCGCCGGAATGTCCACGCCCGGCCCGGAAACCATGACCGCCCTGCAGACCCTGGCCGATGTGCTGGGAAAACGCCCGGCCATGAACATTTCCGTCACAGGGCAGGCCGATCCGGAAACGGACAGGCGGGCGATGTTCGAGCTGCAGTTCCTGCGCAAGCTCCAAGTGGTCAAATACGCCGATCTGTCCCGGCGGGAGCGGGAAGAGACCACGCCGGAACAGCTGGAAATCACGGCAGAGGAATATCCGGATCTGCTCTGGCAGGCCTACAAGGACGAGCCCGTGGAGAAGGAGAAAAACGCTCTGGGCATCCACCGGGAAGTGCCGCGCGAGGTGCAGGAGGAAAAACTCCGGGAACTGATCCGCGTCACCGACGACGACCTGGTCCGCCTGGCCGCGAGCCGCGCGGAGTTCATCAGAAACTATCTGGTGGGAGAACTGAAGGTGGACCCGAACCGGGTCTTTCTGGGACCGACCGGCCCCAAGGCCCTGTCGGGGAAACACGAAGTGACGGTGGAAATCAAACAGTAAAGGGCAAAAAAACGCGAAGGCCCGCATCCTGACCCGGGCGCCTCTCACCGCTCCAGAACAACCACCGCCACGGCACTCTCCCGGCCGTGGGAGAGGGACAGATGCGCGCGAACCGCCCCGACCTCGCGCAAGCGCTCCAGTGCCGCACCGTGAAACACAAGCTCCGGCTTGCCCAGGGGATCGGAACACACCTCTATCTCGCAAGGAGAAATGCCGTCCCGAAATCCCGTACCCAATGCCTTGACGGCAGCCTCTTTCGCCGCGAAACGGGAGGCCAGAAAGGCTGCGGGCTCCCCGGGCAGGCGCTCCAGCTCGGCCGGGGCCAATATCTTTTCCGCGAACTTCCCGCCGAAACGCCGGAACGTCCGGGCGATGCGCTCCAGTTCCACAATATCCACTCCGAGTCCGACGATCATATGCCCGCTCCTGATGGGATTCCCCACGCCGACGGTCCATGCAGCCTCGCGGCAGGTCCGCCGGGATTTCCGCGCCTGAAAACCGATAACGGAAAAAATACCATGCTCAGTGAAAAATTTCTGAATGAATTCGAGGAGTATCTGAAATCCGGCCGTCTGGAAGAAGACTACGCCTGTTCCGCCGAAGACCGGAAGGTGGAAATTCTGGAATATCTGGAACGCTTCATGGATCTGGCCGAAGAGGCGGACCGGGTGGCCACCCGCCTGCTCATGCCCGGCCTGTCAGCCGTCCCGCCGGACAAATAGCCAGAAAAAACGCGCCTTGCCCGCCACGGCGTATTCCTGCGTCTTCTCCAGGGCGTAGCCCGAAAATTCTGCGTCGGGACGGGGTGCATTGGACATGATCAGCACCCGTCCGTCCGGAGCGAGATACTCCCGCACATCGGCGAGCAGCTCCCGCCATGGCCTGAACGCACGGCTGACGACAAGCCCGGCTTTCCTGCGGGCAGGGGGCAGTTCCTCCATGCGCACGGGAAGCACAAAGGTGTCCGGAAGCCGCAGCACGGCCAGGGCCTGTTCCATGAAAATAGCCCGCTTCCTCCGGGGCTCCACCAGAAAATACCGCCCGGATTTCCAGAATACGCGCAGCGGGATGCCCGGCAATCCGGCCCCGGCCCCCAGATCGAGAATCTCCCCGGGCTGCGGGGCGAGCTCCCTCAGCAGATCGGCCAGAAACCACGAATCCTGAATCAGGGTCTCCAGAATTTCCGGCCCCGACGCGGGCCCCACCAGATTCATGCGCCGGTTCCACCTGACCAGCATGTCCAGATAGACCGCGAGCAGCCGGGCCTCTTCGGCGGACAGATTCCGGCCCAGCGCCGCGG
Source organism: Pseudomonadota bacterium (assembly GCA_030529235.1). Lineage (GTDB taxonomy): Bacteria > Desulfobacterota > Desulfovibrionia > Desulfovibrionales > Desulfomicrobiaceae > Desulfomicrobium. The sequence continues at coordinate 3,974 of JAUMXF010000118.1, read as the reverse complement.
CACGGGCGGCGGTTTCCGCGGCATCCGGCGCATGGCTCATGGAGGCGCGTTCTGCTCTGGGCCGGGGGATTTTTCCTTTACCTGCGGAAATGCTGCCGCTACAAGCAGCGAAGTTTTTTCGGGAGGCGGTATGCACGGTACGCAAAGCATCGTTTTTCCCGGCCAGGGTTCACAGGAAACCCACATGGGCCGGGATCTGGCGGAACACTGGTCCGACGCCATGGATTTGTGGAAAAAGGCGGAACGGATCAGCGGCCTGCCTCTGCGGGAAATATACTGGAGTCAGGACGAAGCGGCCATGGCCGAGACCCGGAATCTGCAACCGGCCCTGACCGTTGTCAACATGAACCTGTGGTGCTTCCTGGCCGCGAGGCTTCGCCCCGGTGCCGTGGCCGGACACAGTCTGGGCGAGTACGCGGCGTTGTTCGCGGCTGGCGTTCTGTCCATGGAGGAGGTTCTCAATCTGGTCTGCCTGCGCGGCAGACTCATGGATGCGTGCAGTCAGGACGGGCAGATGGCCGCCGTACTCAAACTGGACGAAACCCAGGTGCAGACCCTGGTCGACGAGGCGGCACGCCTGACCGGTCAGGAAATCCGCATCGCCAATTTCAACACGCCCGCCCAGTTCACCGTCAGCGGGCACGCCCAGGCCGTGGATCATGTCCGCGCCGGAGCCAGGGCGCTCAAGGGCCGGACCGTGCTCCTGCCCGTGTGCAACGCCTTTCATTCGCCCTACATGGCCGAGGCCGAGACCGAACTGGCCGGGTACATGAACCGCATGGACTGGCGCGATCCCGCCATCCCCGTTTACCTGAACGTCACCGCCCGTCCCGAGCCGGACGGATCATCCGTGCGCGAAATCATGAAAAAACAGATGACCTCTTCGGTGCTCTGGACCCAGACCATCCTGCACCAGTATGAAGACGGCCTGCGCGCCTTTGTGGAGCTGGGACCCAAAGGCGCTCTGTCCCGCATGATCACGGCCATCCTCAAGGACAAAGACGGCGTGACCGCCATGGATATCGGCACGCTGGAACAGGCGGCCCGGTTGGAGTCCCTCGCATGAAAGCCAGAACCTACATCCTTGAAAAACTGACCGCCTTCATGGCCGGGCGCGGCCTTGAGCTCCCGCCCAAAACCACTGTGGAACCGCCCAAAAACGAGCAGCACGGCGACATCGCCACCAATGTGGCCATGGTCATGCCCCGCGAAAAGGGGGAAAACCCGCGCGCCCTGGCCGAAAGCATCAAGGCGGAGCTTGCACCCGTCTGCCCCGAACTGGAGCGCATCGACATCGCCGGGCCCGGCTTCATCAATTTCACTTTCACCGACGCCTTCTGGCAGAGCGTGGCTCTGGACGCCCTGACCCAAGGCCGGGATTTCGGCCGCGTGAATGTGGGGCAGGGCCGCCGGGTGCAGGTGGAGTACGTCTCGGCCAATCCCACCGGGCCCCTGCACATCGGACATGGCCGGGGCGCGGCCATCGGCGACAGTCTGACCCGCGTGCTGCGCTTCACCGGGCACGAGGTGGAAACCGAATACTACCTGAACGACGCCGGGCGCCAGATGCGCCTGCTGGGTCTGGCCGTGTGGGTGCGCTATCAGCAGGCCTGCGGCCGGCAGGTGGAATTTCCCGAAGACTGCTACCGGGGCGACTACATCAAGGACATCTCCGCCCGCCTGCGGGACGAACACGGAGAAGCCCTGCTCGACCTGCCTGAAGCCGAAGCCATCGATCTCTGTTACGAACGCGGCATGCGGGATATTCTGGATGGCATCAGGACCGATCTGGCCGCGTTCCGGGTCGAGCACCAGCACTGGTTTTCGGAAAAAAGCCTGGTGGACGCCGGACAGGTGGAAGCCACACTGGACCGTCTGCTCCGGGAAGGACTGGCCTACGAGAAAGACGGCGCGCTGTGGTTCAGATCCACGGACTACGGCGACGACAAGGACCGGGTACTGCGCAAATCCGACGGGCTGCTGACCTATTTCGCCTCGGACATCGCCTACCACGACAACAAGATCGCGCGCGGCTTCGACCTGATGGTGGACATCTGGGGCGCGGACCATCACGGCTATGTGCCCCGGATGAAGGCCGCCATGGAAGCCCTGGGCCGGGACAGGGAATCCCTGCAGGTCATTCTGGTGCAGCTGGTCAATCTGATTCAGGGCGGCGAGCAGGTGGCCATGTCCACCCGAGCCGGAAAATTTGAGACTCTGGCCGACGTCTGCGCCGAAGTGGGCGCGGACGCCGCCCGGTTCATCTTTCTGTCCCGCAAGAGCGACTCCCATCTGGACTTCGATCTGGATGCGGTCAAACGGCAATCCATGGACAACCCGGTCTATTACGTACAGTATGCCCACGCCCGCATCCGCTCCCTCCTGCGCAAGGCCGAAGAGCAAAACGTGGAACTGCCCGAACCGTCCGCGGCCCGCATGGAACGCCTCGACACCGCTGAGGACAAGGCCCTGCTCAAAAGTCTGGACGGATTCGCCGACGCGGTGGAACTGGCCGCGCGAACCCTCTCGCCGCACCACATCAGCTTCTACCTGATGGATCTGGCCGGTCTTCTGCACCGCTACTACACCGTGCACCACATCCTTTCCGTCGACGACCGGGATCTGCTCCAGGCCCGCCTGCTGCTTTTCTCGGCCGTGGCCGGGGTGATCGGACGCGGGCTCGATTTACTGGGCGTCACGGCCCCGGACCGCATGTAGCCATGAGCGCACGTCTTCCACGCACGAACAAAAAGGAAAAATCCGGACTCAGCTTCCGGCTGAGCCTTTCCGGTTTTCTGTTTCTGGCGGTTCTGGTCGTCATCGGCATGGCCTGGTCCTTCATTCTGGGCGTCATGGTCGGCCGGGGGCATCAGCCCGAGCAGGTGGCCAAGAGCGTAATGCGCGAGGTCCTCCCGGAGGAGTTTCCCCTGCTGACCGAGAAGAATGAGGAAGTGCTGAAGGCCGAGGAGCTGGAATTCTTCGACAAACTCAAACAGGACCCCGCCGCGCCCGGGGCGGGCAAACCGGCCCAGACCAAAACCACGCCCGCCAAATCCGGAACCAAACCGGAAGTAAAGCCCGCGGCCCAGAGCGACTCCAAGGAAGAAATTTTCGTCTTCAATTATCAGGTAGCCGCTCTGGCTTCCATGGAACAGGCCCAGGCCATCCGGAAACAGCTGGAAGGCAGCTTCAAGACTTCCGTGATCACGGCCAGACACGAGGGCAAAACCTGGTACAGAGTTTATGTCCACCATCAGGGCACTGTTGAATCGGCCAAGGCTCTC
>JAUMXF010000118.1:0-680 GCA_030529235.1 Pseudomonadota bacterium | reverse complement strand
AACATCCTGCTGCGGTCGCGCACACCGCTGTAAGGGAAAATGCCAGGGGCGGGAGTGTTTTTTCTTCGGGCCGGTTCGGGAAATAGAATCTCCGGAACCGGCCCGGCCACATGCAGACTCTTCCCGCCGCATATCTGAAGATTTTACCCGCCTCCGCGACAAAACCCGTCCAACCGGCATGAGGAAGATGCATGCTCGATGAATTTTTCGATCTCGGACCGCGCCAGGGAAAAAACATTCTGGTGCTGCCCGTGCCCTACGAAGGTACCGTCAGCTTCGGCACAGGGACCCGCCTGGGCCCCGAGGCCATGTTCCGGGCCAGCGTCCAGGTGGAGTCCTACGATCCGGAACTGGACCTGGATCTGTCCGACCTGGCCCGCTTCACGCCCCTGCCCGCCGTGCATCCGCCCGCCGGAGGGCCCGAGGCCATGCACCGCCGTCTGACCGAAGTTCTGCGCGGGCTCGACGCCGCCAACGATTTTCTGCTGACTCTGGGCGGTGACCACTCCATCCCCCTGCCCGTCTTTGAATTCTACCGGCAGGCCCGGCCGGACATGGTCATCCTGCATGTAGACGCCCACGCCGACCTGCGCTCCTCCTACGAAGACAGTCCTCTGTCCCACGCCTGTATCATGGCCAGGGCCAGAGAGCTGGACATCCCTCTGTTCCAGATGGGACTC